>NZ_JBZUUL010000037.1:0-119716 GCF_058819085.1 Faecalicatena sp. | reverse complement strand
ACGATGGACACCCTTGCCTTCGGCTATATCCTTCCCACTACCGGGCGGATTCCGGACTTGCACCGGTTAGAAACGTGCGCCGCCGGGCGCACTTGCAAAAGGGTCAGACCCCTTTGAAACGGGGTCTGACCCTTCTGAATTTCACTTGAACTTTTTAAGTTTAAACGAAACTTTTTACTTTCTCATAAATGCTGTCTGCATCCAGTCCATATTTTTTCACCAATTCTACTGCAGGACCTGATTCTCCATAAGTATCATTGATTCCGATCTTCATAACCTTCGTCGGAGCCTGCTCTGAAAGCACATCACACACTGCGCTGCCAAGTCCTCCGATAATGGAATGTTCCTCAACTGTAACGACTTTTCCAGTCTCCTTTGCTGCTGCAACAACCAGCTCTTCATCAAGTGGTTTAATTGTATGAATGTTAATGACTTTTGCATCAATTCCGTCTGCTGCAAGTTTTTCCGCTGCTTCAAGGCAGTTAGCAACCGGAAGCCCTGTCGCGATGATCGTGAGGTCCTTTCCTTCACGAAGCACCACACCCTTTCCAAGCTCAAACTTATAGTCCGGCTTGTCATTGATAACTGGTACTGCAAGTCTTCCGAAGCGCATGTATACAGGTCCCACATGATCATACGCTGCCTGCACTGCTGCTTTTGCTTCGATATCATCAGATGGGTTGATCACAACCATCCCCGGAATCGTTCTCATCAGGGCGATGTCCTCGTTGCACTGATGTGTCGCACCATCTTCTCCTACGGAAATACCTGCGTGTGTTGCGCCGATTTTTACGTTCAGCTTCGGATAGCCGACGGAGTTGCGAACCTGCTCAAATGCACGTCCTGCCGCGAACATTGCGAAGGAGCTTGCAAATGGAACCTTGCCCGCTGCAGCAAGTCCTGCTGCCACACCGATCATATTACATTCTGCGATACCGCAGTCGATATGTCTCTCTGGAAATGCTTTTTTAAATACGCCTGTCTTTGTAGCTGCTGCAAGGTCTGCGTCCAGTACTACAACATCTTCGTGATTTTTCCCTAACTCGGCTAAAGCATTACCATAACTTTCTCTTGTTGCAATTTTCTTTACATCTGACATAATGCTTCACCTACCTTCTCTAAATCTTTCATAGCAACTTCATACTGCTCATCATTCGGAGCTGCTCCATGCCAGGAAGCCTGATTTTCCATGAAGGAAACGCCTTTTCCTTTCACAGTTTTCGCGATAATCGCTGTCGGCTGTCCCTTTACTGTCTTAGCCTCCTTGAATGCTGCATCGATCTGATCGAAATCATTTCCATCGATATTGATTACATGGAAATTAAACGCCTCAAACTTCTTATCGATCGGATATGGAGAGTTCACCTCATCGATTGCTCCGTCGATCTGAAGATTATTATTGTCCACAATGACAACCAGGTTGTCCAGCTTTCTGTGGGCTGCTAACATAGAAGCTTCCCAAACCTGACCTTCCTGAATTTCTCCATCTCCAAGCAGAGTATACACTCTGTAGTCATCTCCGGATAATTTAGCAGCAAGTGCCATACCAACTGCCGCTGAAATTCCCTGGCCCAGGGAACCTGATGACATATCGACTCCCGGGATATGCTTCATATCCGGATGTCCCTGCAGGTAAGAACCTACATGACGCAGAGTTTTCAGATCCTCAACCGGGAAAAATCCTCTGTTTGCAAGTGTAGAATATAATCCCGGAGCTGTATGTCCCTTAGATAACACAAATCTGTCGCGATCTGCCTTCTTAGGATCCTTAGGATCAATATTCATTTCTTCAAAATAAAGATAGGTAAAAATATCAGCTGCTGACAGTGATCCGCCCGGATGTCCGGACTTTGCACTGTGAACCGCTGTCACGATGCCCTTGCGGACCTCGTTTGCAGTCTTCATCAATTCTAATTTGTTCATCGGAATTCCTCCTAAATTTTATGTTTGAAACAGACTTTTTCAAAGGGGTCTGACCCCTTTGCACGCCATTGTCAGACTATTCACCAAATACTGCCTTGTAATCAGCCTGGAACTTCTCGATTCCGGCATCTGTCAGTGGATGATGTGTCATCTGCTCGATTACATTGTATGGTACTGTTGCGATGTCAGCTCCTGCAAGTGCGCAGTCTGTTACGTGGATCGGATTACGAACGCTTGCTGCGATGATCTCTGTCTCGATTCCCGCAACCTCAAAGATCTGTGCGATCTCTGCGATCAGATCTGTTCCTCTTACGGAAATGTCATCCAGACGTCCCAGGAATGGGGAAACGTATGTTGCACCTGCTCTTGCTGCAAGAAGTGCCTGGTTTGCGGAAAAGATCAGTGTTACATTGGTCTTGATTCCTTCTGATGAAAGCACTTTACAAGCTTTCAATCCTTCTACTGTCATAGGAATCTTAACAACCATGTTCGGGTGGATCTTAGCGATCTCTCTTCCTTCTGCGATCATTCCTTCTGCATCTGTTGTCGTAGCTTTTACTTCCCCACTGATTGGTCCGTCTACGATGGATGCGATCTCAGCGATCACTTCTTCAAAAACACGTCCTTCCTTTGCGATCAGTGACGGGTTTGTTGTAACTCCGCAGATCACTCCCATGTCATTTGCTTTCTTAATATCCTCTACTTTAGCTGTGTCGATAAAAAATTTCATTGTCCGTTCCTCCTTGAACTAAATCCCTTTGTTTTCATATTTCTGATTATAATCTCTGCGATGAAAGCGGTCAATAGGCTTATAAAATATTAATAATTTTATCTCATTAATATTTTATAATTATTAATCAAAACAACTTTTTATTGAAGATATCAATTCTCAAATTCCCAGTACATTTCTGGCATTTTCAGAAATATTTTCTGTTTCCTGCTCTTACAACATTCGAAATTATTAATAATAATTTTAAGTAATGCATTAATTTTTCTTTTTTTTGCTCCTCGGATAAGAGGTGGTTCCCCTTGTCACAAGACGCGGCTCATACTCCACGTGATAAATACTGATAGGCTCCATTTCTGAATAGCGCCGATCTCTTGTTTTAATTTTCTTCATGATAATATCGCATGCATCCCTGCCCTTGTATATCACAAAATGCTCAATTGTAGTCAACGAGATTTTGTGCATTTTAGCAAACAATGTATTGTCGCAGCCCATCACCGACATATCTCCGGGGACTTTATATTTTTCATCATAAAGCGCATCCAGGATTCCAAATGCGATCATATCGTTCAGACCTACGATAGCTGTCAGCTCCTTATCTTCTGCCAAAAGCTCCTTGGTCAGATCATAACCGATCCGATACTCTGAATCGATCCCCGGAATGTCCCTGTCTATCGCCTCATTAGCCGCCTTAATAACCACCTGCTCACCGAGCCCGGCATCCTTAAATTCTTTCAGAAAGCCCTCGACCCGTTTGGAACGCTGCTTCTGCCGCACCGTTAAGGGAGGCGCGATGTACGCCACATGCCTGTGTCCAAGTTCAAGCAGATGCCGTGCCATGATCCTGCCGAGTTTCGAATTATCCAGCTCCACGGCATCCACATCCAGTTTCTCATTCTGGTTGTTGATCACCGCAAATGGGATCTGTCTCGAAAGCTCCTCCACCACAGGCATGAAGCACCGGCTTGGGTTGCATGTGTAGATCACACCCTGCGGATTCAGAGACGGCATCATTTTCAAATACCGCTCCTCCAGCTCCAGGTTCCGCTGTGTATTACAGACAAACAGACCGAAGCCCTGTTCCGTAGCCCTGGACTCAATTCCCTGGAGCAGCATTACATAATACGGATTTGTCAGATTTGGACAGAATACCACCAGAAGCTTTTCGCGCTTATTTTCCTTGTGCTTTTTGCGCTTCGGCAGTTCATATCCCAATTCCTTAGCCGCATCCTCTACTTTTTTCACCACGTCCTTGGAAAAAGAAACGTTATACTTTTTATTCAGCACCATCGAAACGGTGGCCTGGGAAACTCCGGCCCTTTGTGCTACATCCGAAGATGTCACCTTCTTCTTATACATCGTCCCACATCCTGTTCTACTACAACTGCGTTCTGCCCTCCAAGGCTCTCAGAAGCGTCACTTCATCAATATATTCCAGATCACCGCCAACCGGAACCCCGCTGGCGATCCGGCTGACCTTAATCCCTGTCGGCTTGATCAGCTTACTGATATACATCGCTGTCGTCTCACCTTCCAGGCTTGAATTCGTCGCAATGATCACTTCGTCCACATCTCCCTGCAGGCGCTCCATCAGTTCCTTTAAACGGATGTCCCCAGGACCGATCCCCAGCATTGGCGATATCGCACCATGCAGCACATGATAGACACCATTATATTTCCCGGTCTTCTCATAAGCTGCCAGATCACGCGGTGTCTCCACAACCATGATCGTCTTCTGGTCCCGGTCTGGATTGCTGCAGATAGGGCAAAGCTCCCGGTCCGTCAGGGTACAGCACTGTGAGCAGTATCTCACATTATTGCGTGCATCCACAAGACACTTTGCCAGTGCCTCCACCTGCTCCTTCGGCATATTGATAATATGGAAGGCAAGCCGCTGCGCAGACTTCGCTCCGATCCCCGGAAGCCGCGAAAACTCCTCGATCAGCCTGCTGATTTGATTACTATAATAGTCCATCTGGTTTCACTCCTGTATTCCTTTTATGTCCTTTTGCCGGGTAATTCAACGAGCGATTCAAAAGGGTCAGACCCTTCTTCAAAGGGGTCTGACCCTTTTGCTCTCCATTGTCAGAATATTTAGAACATTCCCGGCATTCCGCCGCCAAGTCCGCCTGTCAGTTTGCTCATTGCTGCACCGGATACTTCATCGACCTGGCGCAGTGCCTCGTTTGTTGCTGCCACGATCAGGTCCTCTAACATCTCAATATCTTCCGGATCCACTACTTCTTCCTGTAATTTCACCTTCAGAACCTCGCGTTTACCGGAAACAGTCACCTCAACTGCACCGCCTCCTGCTGTTGCTGTAAACTCTTTTGTCTCAAGCTCCTTTGCCTGCTCTTCCATCTGACGCTGCATCTTCTGCGCCTGCTTCATAAGGTTCGCCATATTGCCAGGCATTCCGCCGCCTGGAAATCCACCTCTTTTTGCCATGATCTGATCCTCCTATGCTACAATATAAAATTTATACGCTATTATCATCTTTACGGCGATTTTCAGCCGTTCATTACTTATATTATCATATTTCCTTTTATCTGTGTAGTTTTTTCATGTGAAAACATCTCTCATCAAAATATCTCACGATTAAGATAACAGACAATATGCCCCTCTTACAGCGAATAAATACCATCCTTTGGATCATTCCCTATAAAAGAAGCATATGTATCGTAATTCTTCATCATTTATGAAATATGAAATAGTCCCTGATGCTGCTGCTTGTAATCTCATCGTTATAATCCTTTAGACGTCTCCACGGCTCTTCTTCATGTGTACGGTCAACCAGATACCATGCACTGTAATCCATAAGTCCGTCCAATACAGAATTGATCAGCTCTTTATCCCTTTTACAGATTCTATCTGTATCAATGCTCACATTCTCCATCTGCAGCCTTCCGGCTTTAAATACAAGCCTGTTCTCCGTTCTCTGTTGCGGTATCTCATCACTTCCATATTGACTGAACCGATTATAAACACTTGGAATCACCGGACCATGCCTCCAACAAAGGATAGCCTCATCAAAGCAGTCCTCTCCCCGCTCACATAAAAATGCTGCCTGAATGTAATACAACAGCTTCTGCAGTTTCAGATTGGAGATGTGCCTGCCGCATTCCTTTATATAATTCACGGTATAATTCGCTATATCTATCGCACTATACATCTTAGGGCCTCCTTTCACAGACGATTTTGGGTACATAACATTTCCCCTTTATAGGACTGCTGATAAAAATACAAGTCTTATTTTTATCACAACTCTCTATATCTAATATAGCATAAAGCGCCAAACAGAACAAGCGTTCTTTTTTCTTATATATTCTTTTTCTTATGTTTTCATTTTACACTCAATATACCTGCTTAATATGCCTCCATATATACAGCATCAATCCCTCTCAAGTCTCTATTCATCCTCCACAATGATCTCCATATTAATATATTTCTCAAGGTCTGCAAATGTGTCCTCAAAGTGCCGCCCCTCTTCTACATGGCGCACCTCCACCTCAACCTTCTTCCCGATCCGGTTTTCGATCAAACCTTCTAACTCCTGCCGATGGTCTTCCCTTCCGACGATCTCAGCCTCCATTGACCCGGGCATAACGATCATCAGCCGGTTATCTCCTCCAAGGCTTAATCTTGCCTTCTTTAAGAAGGTCCTAAGCATGCCGGATGCCTCATCTGCAATGGGTCTGAAGTTCTTCACAACCTCCTTGATATCATCCGGGACCGCATTCGGAAGCTCCGGCTTCGGACCTGTCTTCGCAGGCACATCAGCATCTTCACTTCCTACATATACCACCCGTTCCGAAACAGCTCCTGCCGGAATTCCCTGCTCTATCTTCTCCTCCAGTGCACGGATCCGGTCAAGCAGGCTGTCCTGCTCTATCTCCATCGCCGGGGTACACAGCTTGATCAGTGCGACCTCCAGAAGCACTCTCTTCTGGGACGCATATTTTAACTGCCCTGAAAGTTCGGAAAAAATACGGATATACCGAAGCAGCATGTCGGTCTCGATCATCTCTGCCTCTTCCTTAAGCTGCTGCATATTTTCCGTGGATACATCCAGTACATCCTCAATATTATCAGACGTCTTCATGAGGAGTAGATTTCTCAGATACCATGTAAAATCTACAGACAGCTGCGTCAGCTCCCTTCCGAGCATCACCAGCTCCTCCACGGTATCCAGCACCTTGGGAACATCCCGCCGGATGATATTGCGCAGCAGCTGGCTGAATACATCCGTATCCACCGCGCCGAGTACTTCAAGCACATTATCATAAGTCAGCTTCTGCCCCAGATAAAAGGCGATACACTGATCCAGAAGGCTCAGCGCATCACGCATGGAGCCATCCGCCGCCTTCGCCACATAACGGATCGCCTTATCCTCCACCTCTACCTGTTCCTCGATCATCAGCTCCTTCAATCTGTCCGAGATCGTCTCGATGCTGATCCTTTTAAAATCATAATGCTGACAGCGGGACAAGATCGTGATCGGTATCTTATGAACCTCCGTCGTCGCCAAAATAAAAATAACATACTCCGGCGGCTCCTCCAGCGTCTTTAAAAGTGCATTAAAGGCCCCTATGGAAAGCATATGGACCTCATCGATGATATAGACTTTATACCGTCCCTCTGTCGGACGGTACGCCACCTCCTCCCGGATCTCCCGGATATTGTCCACACCATTGTTCGATGCAGCATCGATCTCTATCACATTCATGGAAGTACCCGCCGCAATGGACCTGCACATCGCACATTCCCCGCAGGGACTTCCATCCACCGGATGCCCGCAGTTCACCGCCTTGGCAAATATCTTCGCAACCGTAGTCTTTCCCGTCCCGCGGGTCCCACAGAACAGATAGGCATGCCCGATGCGGTTTGCCTTGATCTGGTTCTGTAATGTTGTAATAATATGGTCCTGCCCTTTTACATCTGAAAATTCAGTAGGACGGAACTTTCTATATAGCGCCGTATACGACATGAATCACACCTCTGTTCTCTTTACTTAAATTTCATCTCCAAAACTAATTCCCGTCAGCTTTGCTTCCTTGATCAGACTGCACTTCGGATCCACATATTTCAGCTTCCCTGCCACATCCTTAAGCGGTACCTTCACAGTCTCACCATTTCTCATTGCGATCATATAACCATAATCCTCTTCTAAGATCAGCTGGGCTGCCGCCGCCCCTACCCTTGTAGAAAATACTCTGTCATAAGGACAAGGCGATCCCCCCCTCTGTGTATGTCCCGGCACCGTAATACGGACTTCCTTATCCGTCTTCTTCTGGATCTGTTCTGCCAGTTCATATGCAATGGAAGGATATTTTCGTTTCTCCAGCTTTTCCTTATATTCCTTTTTCTTAAGCTTTGCGTCCTCCTTCGAGATCGCCCCTTCTGCAACAGCAAGGATGGTGAATGGCTTGCCTGCCTCGGTACGCTTCTGGATCACATCTGCAATTACATTGATATCATATGGGATCTCCGGGAGCAGGATAATATCCGCACCGCCTGCAATACCGGCGTGGAGCGTGACATGTCCCACCTTGTGCCCCATTACTTCTATTATAAATACACGGCTGTGTGAAGTCGCTGTGGTATGGATCCTGTCGATCGTGTCAGTGGCAATATCCACCGCACTCTGAAATCCGAAGGTCATATCCGTTCCCCACAGATCATTATCGATCGTCTTCGGAAGCGTGATGATGTTCAATCCTTCTTCCCGAAGCATATTCGCTGTCTTATGCGTACCATTGCCTCCCAGGATCACCAGACAATCCAGGCTCAGCTTGTGGTATGTATGCTTCATAGCAGCAACCTTATCAAGCCCGTTCTCGTCCGGTACACGCATCAGCTTAAACGGCTGTCTGGAGGTACCCAGGATCGTACCGCCTCTGGTCAGGATCCCTGAAAAATCCTTGGAGGTCAGCATCTCGAAATTGGCATAGATCAGACCCTTATAACCATCTTTAAAACCATAAATCTCTACATCCTTACGTTTGGAACAGACTCCCTTCACAACACCTCTCATGGCTGCATTCAAAGCCTGGCAGTCTCCGCCACTTGTCAACATTCCGATCCTTAACATAGTACGTGTCCTCCTTTTTCAAACTTCCCTGCACATCTGATGCCCTTCTGCCGCCATCCTCCTATATTCTAACTAAGAACATGCCTTTGCGGCATCCGCAGAGTATATTAACTACGAAAAGCTCCACCGTAAGGTGAAGCTTACTCTTACCTTTATAATTATACCCCATTTTAAACACTGTAACAAGAAAATCTTAGCCCCCTGATTTGTGGAGCTTGGCAAAGCCGTCCGCAGATATCCCGGCCTTCCATTTCTTTTCCGTTTTAACCTTCCGATTTTTGCTTCTATTCTCCTCCTTTTTCTGGAAAGTATAATCCAAAACCGCGATTTTCTACTATGTTTTTGCACAAAAGGATTGTAATCACCCCGAAAAACTTGTACAATATGTACAAGTAATATGAAAGAGAGGACTTAGTATGAAACAAAACAACATGTTAGCAATGATCTTAGCTGGCGGTCGCGGTTCTCGTCTGCATGACCTGACGAACAAAGTGGCTAAGCCAGCCGTTTCATATGGCGGGAAATACCGCATTGTCGATTTTCCATTAAGTAACTGTGCCAACAGCGGCATTGATGTAGTGGGTGTACTGACACAATATGAATCTATTTTACTAAACAGCTATGTTGCTGCCGGACGCCGCTGGGGCTTAGATGCACAGAACAGCGGTGTTTACGTTCTGCCGCCGCGCGAAAAGGCTGACGCCAACCTTGACGTTTACCGGGGAACAGCAGATGCGATCTCACAGAATATCGATTTTATCGATACCTTTTCACCAGAATACGTCCTCATCCTGTCAGGTGACCACATTTATAAGATGAATTATGCGAAAATGCTCGCTTATCACAAGGAATGTCAGGCAGATGCAACGATCGCCGTCATTGAAGTCCCAATGAAAGAAGCAAGCCGTTTCGGTATCATGAACACCGACGAGGAGGGCCGCATCGTAGAATTCGAGGAGAAGCCCCCACAGCCGAAGAGCAACCTTGCATCTATGGGAATCTATATCTTCAACTGGAAGCTTCTGCGCAGGCTGCTTCTTGCAGATATGAAGGATGCCGATTCCAACCATGATTTTGGTAAAGATATCATCCCGACCCTTTTAAATGACCAGAAGAGACTGTATGCATACAAATACAAAGGCTACTGGAAGGATGTTGGAACCATCGACTCTCTCTGGGAGGCTAACATGGACCTTCTGGACAAGAACAACGAGCTGGACTTAAATGACCCGACCTGGAAGATCTATACCGAAGACGGTTATACCCTGCCTCACTATGTAGGACCAAATGCAGACATTACGAATGCTTTCATCACCCAGGGCTGTGTCTTAGACGGAGAGATCAAGAATTCCGTATTGTTCACAGGGGCCAGAGTTGGTACAGGTGCCAAGATCATTGACAGTGTACTGATGCCTGGTGTGGAAGTAGGCGAGGGCGCAGTTGTGACACGTGCACTCGTTGCCGATGGAATTAAGATCGACAAGAATGCTGTCGTAGGACATGCTGACAGCGAGCACATCGAACTGGTTGCGAAACATGTAAAGGGGGCAGAATAATATGAATAACGCATTTGGAATTGTTTATCCTTCCGGGAATCACATTTGGGTAGAAGGGCTTCAGAATTACCGCAGCATCGGAGCATTTTCCTTCCTGGGCAGATATCGTGTCATCGATTTTCCGATTTCCAATATGAGTAACAGCGGCATTGACCAGATCCAGGTTTATCTGAGAAGAAAACCTCGTTCACTTGTAGAACACCTTGGAACAGGACGACATTACAACATCAACTCCAAGCGCGGAAAGCTGCGCGTGCTTTTCTCTGAAAGCAGCTCAGAGAACGATATTTACAATACTGATATCGAAGCTTTTTGGGAGAACCTTGAGTGTATCGAGAGAATGCATTACCAATATGTAGTGATCGCTCCAAGCTATATGGTATATACCCAGAACTTCGACCATCTGCTGGAGACACATATCGAATCAGGAGCAGATATCTCTCTTTTGTATCACTCAACAGATAATGCAAAGGAAGCCTTCTTAAACTGCGACCTCTTGAACCTAAACCGCCAGAAGGGAGTCTTATCTATTGAGAAGAACCGGGGGACCGCTAAGAACAGAAGCATTTTCATGGACACATACGTTATGAAAAAGGACCTGCTGTTAGAACTGATCCAAAAGGCAAGAAGTATTTCCTCCATGTATACGCTGGCCCAGATCGTTGATAACCAGTGTGAGGAGCTTGATGTACGCGGAGTTTCACACAGAGGTTATTTTGCTTCCATCACAGACTTTAAGAGTTACTATGATGCTAATATTTCACTGATCGACCTGAAGAATTCCACGACTCTGTTTGACGATGAATGGCCGATCTATACACGAACCAATGACTCCTGCCCAACACAGTATTATAAGACTGCGGATGTGAAGTCTTCCGTTGTATCCAATGGCTGCTCCATCGAGGGTACCATCGAGAATTCCGTTATCGGACGCGGCTGTATCATCCAGAAAGGTGCTGTGATCAAGAACAGTGTTCTTCTGCCGGGGGCAACGATTGGAAAAGACGTACATATTGAAAATCAGGTTGTTGACAAGGGTGCAAAAGTGATCCATGCAAAAGAGGTTACTGCCGATCCTTCAAAACCCGGTTATATCAGAAGAAGAGACAGATTATAAGTGTCTTTCCGATCCTGCCGGACCTGAGAAACATATTATGGGACAGGACTCCTTTAGCCCCATACCTCATAAGGTAAAGAACAGGTGTGTAAATGAAAAGAAATACATTTACACACCTGTTTTTATTGGGGGTTTTATTATGCTGCTCTTATAATTCACTCATCTTATCCAGTATCAGATGATAAAACTCCTCGTCTGTCCCTGCCTTTTCCAACGTTTCCAGGATCACACCGTCTTTCAATAGTATGATCTTCTGACAATATCCCGCCATCTTCGGATCATGGGTTACCATCACGATCGTCTTTCCATACTCCTCATTGATCCTGGTCAGAGCATCAATCACGATCTTACCAGATTTAGAATCCAGGTTTCCTGTCGGTTCATCTGCCAGGATCAGCTCCGGGTCGTTGATCAGCGCACGGCAGATCGCACATCTTTGTTTTTCTCCGCCTGACAGCTCATAGGGATCCTTCCCCAGCAGGTGGTCGATCTGAAACTGTACGGCAAGCTCCTTTGCCTTTTCGGACATGACCTCTGACTTTTCCTTATTCAGGATCATCGGCAGCATGATATTCTCCTCCACTGACAGACTGTCCATCAGATAGAAATCCTGGAACACAAACCCGATCTGTTTTCTCCTGATATCAGCCAGCTCGTCCGGATGGAGTCCGTTTGTATCCTTACCCATGAACTTTAAGACGCCTCCGGTCTGCTTATCGATCAATCCCAGCACCTTTAAAAGTGTCGTCTTGCCGCAGCCTGACTTCCCCATCACACCTACGAACTCCCCTTCCTTCACATTGAAGTTGAGCCCCTTTAACACCTTAATCTCATCCTTTGCGCCGCTAGGCGTCTGCTTCTCATAATTCCTGATCAGCTCTTCCACTTGTAATACATTTACTTCTCCCATTCTGCCTGCCTCCATATTAATTTCTTTACCCATAGATACCAGATGATCCAGATACCAATATAGATAAGATAAACCACAGCCCCTGTCAAAAGAAAGCTTTTAAGTGCCGCTGCATTATACAGCCTTGCCCTGACACTGAGCCCTCCGAAAATGATTCCTCCACATGTTCCAACAATAAGCGGCAGGACTACAAATATCTTCATCTGTCCCGTCAGTGCCGCTTTACGTCCCTTCTCCCTCAGGCCGAGCTTTTTCAGGAATTGATTCTGCCATTTCAGCTCCCCTGCCTCCGACTCAAACTTCACATAATACTGGAAGAGTCCCATGATCGACAACAGGATAACAATAAAGAAATAAACCAGTTTCCTGAAGAAGATTTCTGCCCCGGTATCCACGATCATCTGCTGTTTCCCATAAAATGGAAGGATGGCACTGTCCCAGGTCCTGTCAAATGCATGTTTTTCGATCAGATAGTCCATATCCCTGAGCATCCCTTCATATTCCTTTTCCGGCACGCTGATACATAGAAGCTGTGTGGGGCCCTCTGTCATATTCGAGGTATGGGTGTATGTATAACTGTTCCACTCATCAGAATCAGCAGCCTTTCTTAAGCTCCACTGCTTCTGATTATAGGAGGATATCCTTTGATATTCTCCTTCAAAATAGGTATCGTTGAATACGACCAGATTATCCTCCATTCCTTCATGGAAAACTCCGGTAAGGCTGTCCAGCTCCTCACTTTTGATCTTTCTTTCCGGAAAGATCTTTTCATATTCAGCAGTCATATAGCTCATCAGAGGCTGACCGATCCTGAGCATTTTATGAACTCTGTTAGTATCCCAGTCAATCGTATGCGCTTTGGCCGACAGATCCTGCTGATATACCACATGGATCTCGTCCCCCGTCAGATCAAGCTTCTCGGGAGTCTTTCCCCGGGCCTTTTTTAAGGCGCGGTATGTAGATTCTGAGATCGCAATGTGCTGCCCCTGGGGCCATTGAACCGGACGGACACCGCCCCACTGCATGTTCGGTGCATCGGAGCCATAGATCGAGGTGATCCGAAGCATCGGATATACCTGCATCCTGGCGTCATGATCCTGTGCAATCTCTTCCAGTTTCTGCATATCCGCGTCATAAGCCGTACAGACGATATCATAGGGATAGAGCTTTGGAATGTCCTGTCTGAGGAGACCACCTGTCAGCTGAACTGCAAACACACCCAGGATAAACAAATGTATTACGGACAGATAGAACAGATTCCAGGTACTCTTTTTATAGCGGTAATAAAGCGGGCGGCGAGACAGCAGGCTTCGGTAATACCTATCCTTGCGGCCCTCAAGCCTGTTCAGATAAAAGCGAATCCCTCCCAAAAGGAGCAGATACAGCCCCAATACCGTAAAGATATGGAGAAACATCGTCTCTGCCCAGCTTCTGGACCAATAGAGCCGAATGCTGATCAGACACAGGAGCGCGCCTGCCGCTGCCAGTAAAGGTGCATGCTTTTTCCCGCGTTTCTCCTTCTGCACCTCGGCAGTCATATCCATGGATCTTGCCAGGTTCAGCACGTTTTCCTGATTAAAACCAAGCGACAAAAGGACGATGATCAGATATCCCAGGCTTCCCATTCCAACTGTTTTTCCACTGATCGCGGATGCCAGATTCACCACGACCCCATTATTCGTAAGACCACTCTGCCAGATATCTCTTACCAGATAGGATATCGCACCTCCTGCCACTGTTCCCACGATACCAGACAGGATCACATTTGCAGCAAACACGATCCCAAACATCAGATAAACGGTCCTGCTGCGCATCCCCAGGATGACAAGCAGCCGGTTTGATTTTTTCTGGTCTTTGATATAATGTGAAATGATCATGGTCATCATCAGGATACTTAAGAGAGCCATCATAAGCCCGGTCTCCCGGAAAATCCGTGCAAGACCAAATCCAAAGGCAAAGTCTTCCTCTCCATGCACCTGTGAGATCAGCCCATACATTGTAAACATAATATACATAAATGCAGATGTAAGGATGCAGCCCGCTGCCAGGATCATCTGTCCCTTTTTTCCATAGACCGCATTCTTGCGGATCATCCTGAAAAATTCCTCCGGGTATCTCCCCGGGAAATGCCGTACCCGCCTGATGGCATCTTTTTCGGCAAGCTCCCGTGCCTTCTGCTCTTCATATGCCCTGTTGATCGCCTCACGCTCTTCGATCCAGCGCGCCCCCATATAATCAAAGATCAGTATGATGATTCCGACAAATGCATAAGGCTGTAAGGCGAACCCTGCCGACACAACATACAGGACAAGTCCCACTCCCGGCAATACCTCAAAAAATCCGATTTTCCTGCCGCTCATAAGCCAGAGTGAGCGGATGAAATATAGGAGGTTCGCAATCAGACCACAAAATGCACCGGCCCAGTGGACACGAACTCCCCAATTAGCATCTGTAAGCATTCCGTCCCGGATCATGTAAATAAGATCCCACAGGCTGCAGAATCCTGTATCTGTATTGAACTTACAAAACAGCACGGAAAAAAATACCACTATCCCACATATTACCTGAAACCTTCTTGCCTTCCTCACCGCATTCATAAAATCTCCCTCCCTGTTCTTTTAATCATAAGTGAGGTGTATGCCTCCGTCTAACGGTGGTAAGATCCACCAGTCTCACTTTGTTTCTCTTTCCGGTTATTCCCTTTTACTTAATTCCTATCTTATTCCTTTTTTATACTTTATACAATGGATATTGCGTGAATGATGCTTTTTCCTGTGCCAATAAAATAGAATCCCGTAGTAAATTCTGATTCTTTGTGCTAAAATAAAGGAGGTTTCGGCTGCCCCATTCAATGGCTCATCTTTCAGGGCCTGTTCATGGGTGCAGTCTGACAAAGTGCGATTGCTGATGAAAGGAGAACATACTATGGCAGTCATCCGACCCTTTCGCGGCGTGCGGCCGAAAAAAGAACTGGCTTCTTCTATTGCCGCATTGCCTTACGATGTTTACACCCGAGAAGAAGCAAAAAAAACGGTGGATTTAAATCCGTTTTCTTTTTTAAAGATCGACCGCGCGGAAACACAATTTTCCACTGATATAGACATGTATTCCCAGGCTGTTTATGACAGGGCCCAAGATACCCTTGAGGAAATGAGAGCAGACGGTTCTTTCATCCAGGATGAAACGGACTGTTATTACATCTATGCACTGACCATGAACGGACGGACTCAGACCGGACTGGTGGGCTGTGCATCCATCGACGACTATCTGGAGGGACGCATCAAAAAGCATGAGAATACCCGCGAGGAGAAGGAGCTTGACCGGACCCGGCATGTAGATACTTTAAGTGCACAGACCGGACCGATCTTCCTGGCTTACCATGCTCGTCCTGAACTGTCCCGGATCATGGATGCAGTAAAATTGACGGCACCGCTGTATGATTTTACAAGTGAGGATTCTGTGCGGCACCAGGTCTGGAAAATTGGAAGCGAAGATAATATCAGGGATATCCACCGGATTTTTCAGGAAATCGATCATATTTATATAGCAGACGGCCATCACCGTGCCGCTTCCGCCGTGAAGGCAGGATTAAAACGCAGGGAACAGCATCCCGGATATACCGGGAATGAAGAATTCAACTTTTTCCTATCCGTTCTGTTTCCCGCTGAGGAGCTTCATATCTACGATTATAACCGAGTGGTTTCGGATCTCAACGGTTATACCTTCGACGCTTTTCTGGATCTGCTGCGAAGCGGATTTGAAATAACCGAGACGGGAAAGACTCCTTACCGCCCCTCCTGTAAAGGAGAGATCGGCCTGTACGGAAATGGTTCCTGGTACTGCCTGAAGGCAAATCCATTTCTATTTTCAGATGATCCGGTCAACAGTCTGGACGTATCCATTCTGCAGAATGTAATCCTGGGTCCTCTTCTTCATATCCGCGATCCGAAGACCGACCTAAGGATCCGTTTTGTGGGAGGCATCCGGGGACTGGACGCTTTAAAAGAGGCTGTCGATACTGCCGGAGAGGGAGCTGCATTTGCTATGTATCCGACTTCTATGGAGGAACTGCTCAGAGTTGCCGATGCAGGACGGCTGATGCCCCCTAAGTCTACCTGGTTTGAACCAAAGCTGAGAAGCGGGCTTTTCATCCACCCGTTTGAACGATAAAATTGATGAGATATTGAAAAAGGAGATGTATTTATATGGAAAGAAATGAACCGTGCTGGTGCGGAAGTGGGAAAAAATACAAAAAATGCCATATGGCGATCGAAGAAAAGATGGCTCTCCATGCCGCAAGAGGTGAGATTGTCCCAAGCCGCAGGCTTTTAAAGACCCCTGCCCAGATCGCGAAGATCAAAGAAAGTGCTGCACTGAACACCGCTGTCCTGGATGCTGTGGCAGAGCAGATCCATATCGGAATGAGTACCGAGGAGATTGATAAGATCGTATATGATGTCACCACGAAACACGGAGGGATCCCTGCACCGCTCAACTACCAGGGATTTCCAAAGAGTGTGTGTACCTCACTCAACAACGAGATCTGCCACGGAATCCCGGATCCTGATATTATCCTGGAGGAAGGGGATATCATCAATGTAGATGTATCTACGATCTTAGACGGCTATTTTTCTGACGCTTCCAGGATGTTCAAGATGGGAAAGATCTCCGAACGTGCCGAACGGCTGATCAGGGTCACAGAGGAATGCGTGGAGCTGGGCCTGGCTGCTGCCAAGCCTTGGGGACATTTGGGTGATATCGCGGATGCCATCAACACCCATGCAAAGGCTCATGGATATTCTGTTGTGGAGGAGATCGGGGGGCATGGGATCGGATTAGAGTTCCATGAGGATCCATTTGTCAGCTATGTCACACCTAAGGGAAGTGAAATGCTTTTGGTGCCGGGCATGATGTTTACGATCGAACCGATGATCAATGAGGGAAGTCCTGATTTCTTTGTGGATGAGGATAACGACTGGACCGTATATACGATTGACGACGGACTGTCCGCACAGATCGAATACATGGTTCTTGTCACAGAGGATGGGATAGAAATATTGACAAAATAAAAAGAAACCTGCAGCGTTCTTAAGTCCGGGCCACTTTGCATAGTGTGCCCCTGTGCTTCAAACGCTGCAGGCTTTTTATTTTATAACCGTTCTCAATTCAATGATTCCTGACGGACCGCATCCTACGCAAACTTTCTGACCCGCAGTTCCACTCCCAGGGATTCAGCCAGCTCTCTGCTTGCCTGGATATCCTCTTCTGAAAGAACATCCACCACCGTCATTTTCACCTGTGGGATCACCCCTTTACATGCCGATGCGAAATCCAGCATCCCCTCAAATGCATCTTCAAACCTGGGCCGTGTCACGTCCATATACGCCTCTTTTGTAGGTGCATTCAGACTGATCGATACCGTATCCACCACTTTTGCAAGGACAGGGACAATATCCTTTTCATGGTAAAGATTTCCCAGTCCATTGGTATTGACCCGGATAGAAACGCCATATTTCTCTTTCGCATATTTGGCGGATTCGATCAGATTCTTAAGCGCACAGGTCGGCTCCCCATATCCGCAGTATACAAGCTCCGTATATCCGGTGAAATCAAAATCATCTAATGCTGCTATGATCTCATCTAATGTAGGATCAACCTTGTGCCACAGCGTCTCGGCATCCCCCACTCCATCCTCGTGGCTGCGGATACAGAATCGGCATCTGCAGTCGCACAGATTTGTAATATTTGCATAGACTTGATTTTTATATGTATATAAGATATCTGCCATTTTTTCTTCCTCTTTTCCAATTGATCTTGCATCATTCATTCTTTCCTCAAAGATCCTAAAGTTATCCACAGTTAAAACCCTTGTTTCCATTCTTATTCACACATATGCAGCATCCTTTGTGTCTTACTCTTCAAGTGTGCCTTATCCATCGCTGCTGCCAGAAGCAGGAAAATCAACGCACTTCCTCCTGACTGTACTGCACTTCCCGCGATGGATGCCAGAGGCGCGATAAAGGAGCCAAATAAAATGCCTTCTGCCAGATAGTATCCTGCGGCAGAGATAACCGCTGCCGCAAATGGCGCCGCAATATTTCTCCGGGTCAGGATCCTTCCCTCTTTGCTTGTAAACGGCAGCGTAATCAGCATTTTAATAATTATGGTTGCCGGAGCCCACATCGGTGCAGTCAGCAGATCCGCCATACCTCCGCCTATTGCAGCCGCACTTAAGGCGTACGGCCTCGGAAGAAAGACAGCCGCCATATAGATCAACGCATCTCCGAAGTGGATATAACCGCCGTTTGCACCATATGGAATATGGCAGATATACGCCGTCATCACCGTGATCATCGCCGCAAATAAGCCTGTCATCGTCAATTTTGATGTGTTATGCTTCATCCTCTTTGCCCTCCCTTTTTATTCCGGATATCTCTTCTCTCAGGCTTTCGGCTGCTTTGTCAGCATCCCAAGAAATTGTTCATAATTGACACCGTCATTACGCGGTATCTTCTCCTTCACCGAATCCACGATGGCACGCTCAATAAATTCTCCTGCCAGATGGATACTGTCCTTAATCCGATCCCCTCTTGCGATCCCCGCCGCGATCACAGAGGCAAACAAGTCTCCGGTTCCCGAATAGCTGCCTCCAACATAAGGAAATGCAGACAGCTCCGCCTGTTTTCCTGTAACAGCCAGATTCCCCATTTTCTCGATCCCGTCTTCCTCATCCTGAAAATGTATTCCTGTAACCACAACCGTATCAGGACCTCTTTTGATCACATTTCTCGCCATCTGCTCCACTACCGTCAGCAAATGCTTCTCATCCGTCAGACTTTGGATCATACGGTAATCCGTATCTGTCAGCAGGCATAATTCTGTCAAATTAGGAGTAACCGCATTGGCCTTATACACCAGCTCTCTCATCAGGCTTAAGAGTCTGTCGGTAAACATCGCATATACCTTTCCATTATCTCCCATGACAGGATCAACCAGAAGAAATGTATTCTTTTTGCAAAATGTATCCAGAAAACAAAAAATATTTTCAATCTGTTGTTCGCTCGCTACAAACCCGGTATAAATTCCGTCAAACACAGCTCCCATCTTCTCCCATTCCTGCCTGAAATGTTCCATTTTATCTGTATAGTCATCACAGAAATAACTCGGATACCCCGTCTGCGCACTCAAAACCGCCGTCGGAAGCGGACACGGCTGCACCCCCATTGCCGCGATCACAGAAATTGCGGCTGTCAGAGAGCATCTCCCAAACCCGGATAGATCATTGATGACTGCAATTTTTTTCGTCATAGTATAACCTCGTTTCTCTTTCACTTGCATGCAATGATATCACAGAAGTGGATTAGTCTAAACGTCCAGTTGTGAACTTTTTGAGCAGACCAGTTTATTTTCAGCATGTTGTCTAATTGTTATTCTCCAATCACTATGATATACTTTCGCTTAAGGATATCGAAAAGCATTCGCTTTTCTTTTTCTGACCGGTAATTCACCGGGGTACCCAATTTAAACTGTTGTGATTACAAGAGAAGCATAATAAACAAATATCTTAATCCTATTTGAATTCCTCACTAAAATTTCATTTCTATTACGTCATATTGGTGATTAATAGCTTATCTATTCCGCCTCTGACTGTAAGACCATTCTTAGCAGACATTCCACTAAGATTTCATCACATTTTCACCAGAAAGGAGATGATTACTCTGCTTCTTCATTGCCAAACACACAGGAAAATATTATAATTAAAGGAGAACTATATGGAAGAAAACGAAAAATTAAATACTCAGATGCCACAGACATCTACAGAGAATATCAGCGCACTACTGGCTCCACTCCAGAACCTAAATCTGATGGATGACTACCTTTTTGATGCCGCCACGGTGGATCTGGAAGCCTGCAAGATCATTTTGGAGCTTTCCCTGGGAATCAAGATTCAGAGGATCTGCTGGAAAGAAGGACAGAAGGTGATACATAACCTTCCCGGTAAACGTGGAATACGAATGGATTTTTATGTAGTGGACGAAGACGGCAGAATTTTTGATGTAGAAATGCAGAAACGCAATGTAGGAAATATTCCTAAGAGAACGAGATTTTATCAGGCACTCCTCGATGCCCCACTTTTGGAAAGCGGTGAGATAGGCTTTGATCATCTAAACCCAACTTATATTGTTGTGATCTGCGGATTTGATATCTTTGGGTTAAAGAAATATCGGTACACTTTCGAAAATCTATGTCACGAAGCCCTGCCCCAGCCTCTTTCCTTAGGTGACGAGTGTAAAAAAGTCATTCTAAATACCAAGGGAGAAAATGATGAGGAGGAGGAACAGTCACTGATTGATTTTCTGCACTATGTAGAGCACAGCACAGATGAAAGTATCCCGGATGGCTGTGATGAAAGGCTGCGGCATCTGCATGAAAAGGTTAAACATATTAAATCTAGTACGCAGATGGGAGTTGATTATATGAAAATGGAAGAACGTGACAGATTGCTTAAGGAGGACGGCAAAGAAAGCGTCAACCGCCTGATTCAGATTTTAATAAAGCAGTCCCGTACTGATGAGATTGAAAGAGCTGTCACTGATAAAGCTTATCAGGATCAATTACTTAAAGAATTTCATCTACTATAAAGATTGATACGCAAAGATATATTCTCCCTCTCTATTGCTCTACGACAAACGACATAAACTAAAGGGATGAGCCCCCGCCCTGCAGCACTATACAAGAGTCCTGCCCGGATCGCTCATCCCTTTTCTTTATCCTCTAATACCTACCATGTTTCTTAACTAATCTCCGATATATCCGGCTTTCTTAAGCTCTTCCTCTGCTTTCGCCAGGTTCGCATCTGATACACGGATGATCGGTCCTGTACAACCCATACCGCTCTCAGCGTAAACGCCGATCTTCCAGAGTGCCTGAACGCCGTCTTCCAGGTCCATGATCTCGATTCCCGGAATCTGCGCTGTAACGATCTCCTTTGGTGGTGCTGTTACAACTTCCTGTGCTGCTGCCGGCTTATCATTTGCCTTTCTTGCAGCAAGGATATCTGCCAGTCCTGCTTTGTTTGCTGCTTCAAATTCTTTTGCAGCCACTTCGAAGATCTTTCCTTTTACCAGCTGAGCCGCATAACGGATTGCTCCTGCAATAAGCGGTGCTCCTGATGCACGTGAGATGATCATGACGAGCTGGTCATAGCCTTCCCCGATTCCAGGTCCATATCCGTATCCGGATGCCTCATAGCTTCCGCCTGTTGTGAAGGAGGACAGCATCTTGATCAGGATATTTCCTGATAAGGAATCACATACCATGATGTCCGGTGTTCCCTGGAGAACATCGTTCCCTCTCATGACACATCCGCCGTCTGCTCTTTGAGACTCTGCAAATGTGATGTCATAGCCATTGTCTCTTAACTGCTTTAACGCGATCTCTGTCTGGCGTGCGCCGTCTACATTCAGGATTCCCACTGTCGGGTTTGCTTTTCCACATGCTTTTGCAGCAATGATACCGTAAATTGCATTCTTGATCATGCCTTCGATGCGGTCAGCACTGGATGTACCTGTGGTTGTTGCCACATACATTTCACGTCCCTTTCCTGGTGTCACTGCACGTCCTACAGTAGAAACACCGATCGGGAATGGATAGTGCATGGTCACAGCCCCGTCCACTGCCTTCTCTTTCAGAAGATCTTCCATTTTCTTGTGGGCAGCTTCCTCATCCTCAACCTTCACGGTGATCACCTGTCCGGTTGAACTTGGATCTTCTTCTGCCTCTAAAGTACCAATATAGTATACATCAATTCCATCTTTTGCGGCTGCAACTGCTGCTTCCATCGCATTTGCTTCGCCATGCTCGCTGCCCATGCCTGTCAGTGCGATCTTCGGTTTTTTACCGAATGATCCTGTCTCCAGACCCTGTGCCATCTCCAGGAAGGTATCAGCGATCATTTTCTGAATATTGTCTGCCATTATCACTGCCTCCCTTACTCTGCTAATAAAGAAGCTGCAAATTCCTTCATAGCTTTTGCGATCATTGTCTTTACTTCATCCTCAGAAACGCCTGCTTTCGCTTCTTCCTCAGCAGCTGTGTTGCCATGCATTACGAAGGATACACCGTCAAATAAGTTGGTCATTCTTCCAAGGAACAGACTTCCCTTTCCGATGATCATTGCATTGTTTACTTTTCCTTCTTTGATATCATCACATGCAAATCCGATGTATGGTACGCCTGACGGGATATGTCCCTGTGTCGGAGCCCATCCTGTAAGTCCGTGTGAAGTTGTGAAGTCTGCAAGACCCTTTCTGTCCAGTTCGCCGCGTTTTACTGCCAGCGCACCGATCATCTTATAGTTTGCAAGTGGCACATCTCCTGCTCCGGCCGGTTTTGTGATGTCCGGGTTCTGCAGCTCTGGTGCAAATTTATCAATATCTGTGATCTTCATTCCTGCTCTGTCAAGCGGATCAGATACAAGGCTTCCGATAACAGCCTGCGGTGCACTTCCTGTTCCTACACTGTGGCGTCCTAACAGACTTAAGTCGATCTCAGGGCTCACTCCATCGTTCTCGGATACAACAACTGCGAATCCGCCCAGGCAGTCCTCTAAGATCGGAAGGCCTTTTTTGATATGGTCTTTTCCGTTCATGCCTAATTTAGCAGTACATCCTCCGGCTGTTACGACTACAGTCTTATAAGCTCCGGATTTTACGAGTGCTGCTGCTTCGATCATTGCATGTACAGGAGCAGCGCAGAATCCTCTTACGTCAGAACCGGTTGCACCTACAAGTCCGGCTACCTCTGCTGCTGCCTTTGCGAAGTTTCCGCCGCCTCTCTGGTTCATATCACCGCATGCCTCCTCAGCACAGTCGATGACATACTCTACATCTGCTTTATCGATGCCTGCATTGCGTACTGCATAGAGAAGTGCAAGAACACTGGATGCCTTGCTCATCAGGTTCTCATGCATAACATGTGCGGATAAGTTCACATCAATGTCATGGGCAGGCTTAATACATCCTACCAGCTTATTCTGGAAATATAATCCCTCTGCGTGGTCATTGTTTACATAACCTTCGATCTCAGAAAGCTCAACACCTTCCTGGATCTTCTCTGCGATGTCTTCTGAAATGATCGGGTTCTTTGCAAATGCATCTTTATACTCTGCAACGAATCCCTTTTCCAATTTTACAACTTCGAACATATCACATGCCTGAACCAGGAATAAGAACTCTTCCTCCGGCATGATCTCTCCGAATTTACCATAACGGTCTGCATTCTCTTTCTTCTTGTCAAACCATGGGAACTCGACACCTGTCAGCTCGTCAGGATGTACGTTTCCGATATAGGTCTGGTTCGGCCAGTAGGAAACTGCATCCTCATAAGAACGCAGATGGTTTGGTACTTCCTTTAAGTACTCTGATTCCGGATTCACGATCTTCTCTGTTGTCTGTGTTGTACCATTATATAAAACCATATCAGGAGTATGTACTAATACATAGCTTGCCCCTTTAATTACACTGTTCATTGGTTTTCCGCCTTTCTTAAGCTTTCAAAAATTTTAACTGTGATATACTTAATCAAATGGATGTTATCTTGGTTACATAGGAAGAAGGCAGGTCCTTAACGGGTTCGCTTAAGACCTGCCCTCCATTACTCGTTCATTCGAACTTGCACAGTAAATAAACTCTGCTAGGTGTTCCTAATTGAATTTACAGTACTGGTCTCTGATAGCGGTCATTTCGCTGATAATATCATCTACATCGAGTACCATTTCCATCATGCTGATCTGTTCGTCATAAACGTCTGCGTCAAATTCATCCTTCATCTCTGGTTCACATACGTGATATACCTGAAGTCCAAGCTGGACTCCTGTCAATGGACCTGCAAAAGTTGGGTCACCTGCTGTTACAGTTTCTGCTGCAAGACCTGCAGCTTCACCCTCTGCAGCACCGAGAACTACTACTAAGTTCTCTGCACCGTATTCGTCAGCAAATTCTTTTACCCTCTTCTGATTCTCTAAGTCCATTGCGCCTGCGCTCGTTCAGACAAAGCACTCCGTTGATGAAAATACGATTTCAGCACCAGCTGTTTTTACGCATTCTGCGATAGCCGGTCCCGGAATTCCATCACGGTCTCCGATAATTATTGCTTTTTTTCCTTCTAAAATAGCCATAATTATTCATTCTCCTTTCTTTTAAGTTATATCACTCATCTTCTATACTACCCGTATCTGCCCAAACCCGGACATTGACCGGCAGTAATCTTATCTATGATTCAGAAACCACCTGATTAGATGTATTTCTTAATCATCGCCTCAATGCTCTCCGGAGTAGCGTCATCTTTTACTACTTCGTCGATCTTCTCTCCATCTTTATAGATCGCCATAACAGGAAGTCCAAGAACTTTCTGAGCGATCGCAAGACGGCGTGCCTTTGTTGTGTTCAAAGATGTAAATTTCATCTTGTCACCATATGTGTCTGCAAATTCATGTACTTTTGGCATCAATGCCTGGCATGGTACACATCCGTCTCCGTAGAAATCTACGAATACATATCCTTCTGCTTTTAACACTTCTTCTTCAAAATTGGTCTTGTCTAAATCTAACACTGGTCTGTACCTCCTCTTTCTTATTTGAATTTAAAAATAATCTGACATGCTTCTCTCAACCTGAACGGCTGCGATGGCACCGTCAGCAGCTGCTGTAACAACCTGTCTTAAACTCTTAATGCGGACATCACCTGCTGCATAGACTCCTGGGATATTAGTATGCATATCTTCATCTGTCTTGATATATCCTCTTTCATCCATGTCGATGATCCCTTTGAAAATATCAGAGTTCGGAACAGTTCCGATAAATCCGAACAGACCAAACATTCCGTCATCCGGGTCAGCCTCTACTTTTCTTGTCTCTCCGGTCTTTACATTCTTAACGATCATTCCCTGAAGGATGTCGTCTCCGTAGATCTCCTCTACAACAGAATCCCAGAAGAACTCGATCTTCGGATTCTTAAATGCTTTTTCCTGGATGGACTTCGCTGCGCGCAGCTCATCACGTCTGTGGATGATGGTTACCTTTCTGGCGAACTTTGTGAGGTACATTGCTTCTTCGACTGCAGAATCTCCGCCGCCTACTACATATACTTCAAAGTCCTCGAAGAAATTGGCATCACATGTTGCACAGTAGGATACACCCTTGCCCATGTATTCCTTCTCACCCTTGCATCCGATCGGTCTTGCATGTGCACCAGTTGCAATGATGACATTCTTAGCCTGGTATTCAGCTTTTTCGCTCTTTAAGACTTTCACATCGCCTTCAAGCTGTACTTCTTTGATCGTATCTGACACACGCTCTGCGCCGAATTTTTCAGCCTGCTGTGTCATTCTCTCGATCAGAGACGGGCCTGATTCACCCTCTACGATCTGTCCCGGATAGTTCTCGATCTCGTCTGTGATCGCGATCTGTCCTCCGTCCTGTCCCTTTTCAATGATCAGTGTGGACAGACGGCTTCTGCCTGCATACAGTCCTGCTGCAAGTCCTGCCGGGCCTGCTCCCAGGATGATTACGTCATAAATCTTGCTCATAACGAAGTTACCTCTCCTTCATGGATATCTTATCCGGAATACCTCCGGCGGAGCCGGCCGCTTATCAACCGGCTCCTTAGGAGTTTGTCCTGATAATCTTATTTTACTCGAAAACTTTCTGTCCGTCTACTTCAGTTGCTAAAGCATCTAATGCTTTTTCAACAATCTTACGACGAAGTGCTTTTTCCTCATCAGCCTTCAAAGCCGGATTGCCGAGAGGATGTGGGATAGCGATAGCCGGTACGATTCTGTTAGCACCAACTGTTAAGGAGATCGGGGTTACTGTACAGATATGTACAACCGGGATTCCTGCTCTTTCCACTTCTTTCACCATCGTTGCACCGCAACGAGTACAGGTGCCTCACGTGGAGGTGAGGATTACTGCATCCACGCCGTCTGCAAGCAGTTTCTGTGAAAATTCAGCAGCAAATGCTTTTGCATTGGCAACGGCTGTTCCGTTCCCCACTGTTGTGTAGAATTTATTGTGAAGCTCTCCGATCACGCCTTCTTTTTCCAGGTCGCGGAGAACATCAACCGGCAGAACTCTGTCAGAATCCTGGTTTGCATATACAGGATCGTATCCGCCGTGAGCTGTCTCATAAGTCTCTTCTGTCAGGTCATATACATCTGTAATATCATACTCACCATAGTGAGATGCACTGGAGCTCTCGATATGATCCGGGTTACCCTTCGGTACGATACCGCCTGATGTAACAAGAGCGATCTTAGCATGAGCTAAGTCTTTAACTGCCGGATTCGGATCTACTCTGTCGAAGTCAGGCATTGGATACTCTGTTACATATGGCTTTCCGCCCAGCTTCTTAAGAAGCATATTTACAGCTCTCTTGGATCCTCTTTCGCTCTCAAAGAAGTTTACACGGATACCGTTCGGCATATATCCTTCTTCTGCGGATGCACCGATCGGCTCACCTTTTGCAAGCTTTAATGCCAGAGGTGCCATCTTTGTAACTGCATCTCTCATACCAGCTGCATTGTTCTTTGTTGCGATCATGTAAACCTGGTTCTTAAACATATCAGCACCAGGGTTCTCTTCATACATACCTGTTAATGCAGGAATTCCGAGTTCTTCCTGAACAGCAGCAGCGATCGTAGCACAAGCCACACCATAACGTCCTGCGTTAAATGCCGGTCCTGCAACGAATACATCCGGTGCCTGCTCTTTTACCATAGCAAGGATGTCTGCTTTTGCTTTCTCAAGATTCTCGTTAAAATATGAGTCACCGCACACGATCGTTGCGATAATCTCTGCTTCGTCCTTGAAGCTTGCTGTCAATGCCATACCCGGTCCTACAATTTCGCCAACGCGAATCTCTGCCGGATAATCAGCTTTTTCCTCTCCGCCGATCTGTGCGAAGAATTGATTGATATAATGAACAACTTTAATTTTAGCCATTTTCTTCTCCTCCCCGCTTATCTTGCACTCAGCTTGTTAAAGCCAGTTTCATTCGTTGCACCTGTAAGAACCTGAATCTCAACCTCTAAGCTTCCGTCTTCGTGGAGAGTCTCTTCACTTGCACCTGCAATCTTGTTCACATAGTCTAATGTACCGATCACCTTGTCCAGCTTCGGAAGAATGATCAGCTGGTTTGCATTACCGCCTGTGATAACAGCATCTGCTGCCGGATCTGCATCTGCAAGAGACTGGGACTTACCGTCACGTCCTGCATACTCATCGGTAATGATAACTGTCTTCACGCCTTCTGCCTCAATCTTCTTGCAGTTGAGGATCAGGTCTGTATCCGGGTTACCAAATCCTTCCTGGGATACGATAACGCCGTCTAAGTCAAGCATCTTACAAAGCTTTGCTGTCCAGTCAGAAGAACGAAGCTTATCAGCTAAGTAAACGTTCTCGTTTGTAATGATCTGGCATACAAAGTTGATTGTCTTGCCGTGCTCTTCGAATAAATCATGTACAACAGGGTTGTTTAAGTGTACATAAGTCGGGTTCTTGTCACAGGCAGATACACAGTTTCCTGATACGATCGCGCCGTCCATGATCTCTGTAGGGCTTAAGATCGTAGGAACGATCTTCTTAGCATCTACGCCGTATACATATGTATCATGCAGCAGTCCCTGGCTCTGGAGCATCTGTACATAAGCAACTCTCGGAAGGTCAGGATACTTCTCAATTCCTTCTTTGATGGTGCATGTCTCATATACCTTTGTCTCATCCGGTGTCAGTTCACGTGCTAATTCTCCAATATAAACTGCAACTTTAAATCCTGCAAGTCTAACTGCCTTCTCATAATCGTGAGGCTCGATACCCTCTACAGGCTCACATACCATAACCAGGTTCACTGTCTTAGAAAATGGTGTGTAATCAGCTCCAGGACCTGTCATATCAATGATACCTTCCTGGAATCCAACGATCTTACCTGCTGTAACAACAGCCATTCCCTTTAAAGCATAAGTCTTGCCTTCTCCGACTGTATCAGTCTTAGCAACAACTCCCGGGAAGATTCCTCCTCTTCCTTCTACCTTTACTCTTGGTTCGATAACGTCCTTAACCGGTGTGATTCTTACGGATTCGCCCGGTCTTGCAATGTCAAGTGATACACTCTTAATTTTTTCCTCCTCCAGAGCTACTGCCTTTACAGCCTCCTCGGATACATAAAGGACTCCGTCTTCGATCTTTGACTCCGGTCCGAACTGGATATCCTTAATGTAAATGTGTCCCATTTCTAATCTCACTTGTCATGCCCTCCTCTCAATGATTATAATTAATTTTTTAGTTTCCGTACAATTTTAACAATTCAAGTTTTTTGAATCTTCCACACACCTACGCTCCATGAAAGGTCCCGCGAAGGCATGCCTGGCTTTACGCCTACCAGGCGTCAGCCGATGATAATCCACTCTCCAACAGTGTCCAGTCGATCAATTGAAAATCTTTGTACACCTCAGGACTGTACTTATCCGATCTGAACTCGAACTTCGCGCAGGCCTGTATGGCACTTTCAATGATCTTGACGGACCATTCATCCATCTTCTCCTTTCTTTCTGTTATTAAAATTGATTTGTATGGTGTTTCATTCGGTTTTACACTTCCCGAAAGAGGATGTGTTAAAAGCCGGTGACCATCGTGGATTCTGTCTCTAGCCTCTTTTAAAATCTCTTCATAAGAGATCTCTTTGTATATGACTTTGTGCTCATCTTTCAGTTTTTCAAAAACAAGTGGATTGTTTGTTATCACTATGTAGCTGCATTTACTCATCCGATCCATCTTCTCCTTTTCAGTTCTTTCCAGGAAATTTCCTTTTAGAATAAAAAAAGACAATTTAAACACACATGTGTGTAAATCGTCCTCCTTCCTGTCTTTTTGCCCTGATCATTCGTTTTAAAAAAACTCTCAGCACAAGATTCAGAATGTGGTACGTTCTCCAGTCCTTTTGCCTGAAAGTTTCACCCACATGCGTTCACCCTCGCATGTGCGGCTTGCCTCTTCGGCGGTTGAATTGATCAACTCTCTCTTAGAAAACATCATCCCACTATACAGTTTACTTATAGACAACTAGAACCCGTTCTATTGCCTGTTTCTATAATAACCAATTGTTAAAAATTTTGCAACCTCTAGTTTGCGATTAAATGAATTTAGTGTTTTTCCACAAAATCATATGTGATTTTTTGTTAAATCTGTTGTCCGGGATTTACCTTTTATTTAAAAAGGTACTGGAAAGACGTTGTTTTTACTCCGCCTATTCCAGTACCCTTCTTTATGCCCTGATCCTATCCCAGCTTTTTATTCCGGTACTCATTGGCCGACATCTCTGTACATTTCTTGAATACCCTTGAAAAATGTGCGATATCCAGAAACCCGACCATCTCTGCCACATCTCCCACCCGGAGAGAAGGATCTTTGAGCAATTGTTTTGCTTCTTTTACCCTGATTTCGTTTAGAAGTTCACTAAAACTTTTCTTTGTATGCTTATTGAGGAGTTTACTCAAATGCCACTGGCTTACATACATCTTATCTGCCAGCTCCGAGAGGGTGATCTTCTCAGCGTAATGGCTTTCCATATATTCCAGCGCATTCTTGACGATAAAGCTTCCGGCTGTCCCTTCCGAATCTTTTGCCTCGGAATCGTCTCCGTTTTGTGCAGCCTCTTCCTTCGCCTCTTCGGGGTGTTTCTTCTTCAATTCTGCGACCATAAACTGGACTGCCTCTTCCAGCTCCGATAAGTTCGACGGCTTTAGCAGGAATCTGCACACACCCAGCCGTATCGCTGTCTGTGCATAGTCAAAGTCCCGGTATCCGGTGAGGATCGCGATCATTGCATCCGGCTGTTCCACCCGGATAGCGGCGATCATTTTCAGACCGTCCATCCCCGGCATGGCAATATCGGAGAAGATGATGTCCGGCTTTAGCTCCCGGATCACATTCACACCATCCAATCCGTCATAGGCAGTTCCCGCCAGACGGCAGCCGTACTCTTCCCATTTGATCACACGGGACAAGCCCTCCACTATGATCGGTTCATCATCGATAATCACAACCTTGTACATAATCCCATCCCCATAAGTCAACTTTTATCCTGGTGCATCCTCTGATACTTCATATCATCCTTCGGTATTAAGGATAACACCGGCTCTTCTGTATACCTTTAACCCTTGATCGCACCTGCAGTCATACCTTTTATGATATGCTTCTGTAATATAATATACACGATGATGACCGGAATGACAACCAGTGCAACTGCTGCTGCCATCAATCCATAGTTCGTACCCTCCATAGCAGTCAATTCATTTAACAGACGTGTGATCGCTCTCTGCTCCGGCAGACGCAGCAGGAACATCTGAGTGAACAGGTCGTTGTAGCTCCAGAGGAAGGAGAAAATTGCAACGGTGGCAAAGGATGGCTTTGTCAGAGGCATCACGACCTTGAAAAAGATCTGATATGCATTACAGCCCTCCATGTAGGCTGCTTCCTCCAATTCGATCGGCAGCGACTTGATGTAGCCGCTCAATACCACGATCGCAAAGGACAGATTGCCTGCAATCTGGGGCAGTGCCACAGACAGAAGGGAAAGCCACAGGTTATTTGTGTTGGCGATGTGCATGGTGTTCAGCATTCTAAAGACCGGAATAATGGTGGAGAATACAGGGAACATCATACCTGCAATGATCAGCGAGTAAACAAATTTTTTCAGCCGGAAGCTGTAACGGACGATCGCAAAGGATGCCAGTCCGGCCAAAAGCACAACGACAAGTGCTACAGTACAGGATATGATGATACTGTTCCGATAAGCACTGAAAATGTTCAGACGCTCAAAAGCAGTCTTATAGTTTGATGTTGTAAACAGGTCTCCCAGCGGCAGAGCGAAGGAATCTGCCAGGATCTCATTTTTCGCCTTAAAGGAGTTCATGATGATCCAGAAGATCGGGTAAATGGTAGTCAGTGCCCAGAAAATGAGAATCGCATAAATGGCGATCATTCCTGGAGATACGTGTTTTTTCGTTTTTGCTTTCATGCTGATCCTCCTTTCTAATAATCTGCCTCTTTGAATACTTTGTTGACGATCTTTGATGTTATAATTCCCAGGATTACGATGACAACTGCAATTGCGGAGCTGTAGTCTACGTTCTTGGTGTTAAATGCCTGGTAGTACATATAAGTTCCGGTCAGCCAGGTCTTGCCGAGAGGCATTCCTTTCGGGAACATCACCCATGGGAGGTCAAAGACCTTCAGGGCTCCGGTCACGGCCAGAACTACACAGGTACAGATGACGTTTCTTAACATCGGCAGGGTAATGTAACGGATACGCTGCCATCTGGTCGCACCATCGATGGATGCAGATTCATACAGATCCTCAGGTATATTGTTCAGCCCTGTGATCAGGATGACGAAGTAGAATCCCACATACTGCCACATCACAGGAAGCAGCATGATCACCAGTGCGTGTGCTGTGTCTTTCCAATCTGTCAGTGTTCCTTTTCCCAGCATCTCAAGGAGCTGATTGACCATTCCCTTATCATACAAAAAGATCAGGTTGAACATCAGACCTAACGCAGTTGCGGAAATAACGATTGGGAAGAAAAATACGGTACGGAAGAATTTGGCTCCCTTTTTAATATTGTCAACCATCAGTGCAAGGACAACTGCGATCCCCACCTGGCCGATGATCGTTACGACCATCATGATAATTGTGTTTAAGATTGCGGTCCGCATATTGGGGTCATTGAACATTTTTACATAGTTCGAATACCACGGATCGTTCCATCCCTTGCTTGCCGCCCCCAGACTGACAATCTTCTGAAAGCTGTTCAGTATATTTTTGACAAAAGGGTAATAGAGAAACACGACCATGAATATAAATGCCGGTATCAAGAACACAAATAGCGGCTTTTTGTTTCTATATATATTAGATTCCATAATTTCAGCCTCCTGCTTCCTCATGAAAAACCGGAGGCGCCTTTTACGAAGCCCCCGGCTGAAAACCTGTTATTCTGCTGTCTCTTCTGCGTATGCTTCCAGACCCTGCTGTACGGCATCCTTTGCACTGACCTCGCCTGTCACGATCTGAGGCATTCCGTCAAATGTGGATACTCTGCAAAGTCCGTTGAATACGTCCTGTACAGCGCCTGTCAGGGATGTAACACCTGCCATCATATCGATTGCTTTGATCTGTAAGGAGTTGAATTCTGCGGAATCCACTTCCGGTGCTTCTTTCAAGGCAGATGCTGTGTGCTGTGCGAATTTAGCTACCATATCATCTGTTGTCATGTATTCTACAAACTTCACTGCTGCATCTCTCTTAGCTTCATCATCCCATGCTTTCTGAGTGATGTAATATCCCATAGAAAGTCCACCGATCAGGTCTGTTGCTTTTCTTTCTCCGTTCGTCGGAACATATGTAACAGTGTATTTATCCAGCTTTTCTTTATCGAGTGTGGAAGCATCATCCGGGTCGGACTGGCATGCTGATGCGATACCGCCGACTTTCCAGGAACCATCGATCAAGAATGCTGCCTTTCCGCTTGTAAATAATGCGAATGTCTCGTCATCTTTTGCTGATAATGTATTCTCCGGGAAATATCCTTTCTCATATAATCCCTTGACATCTTCCATACCCTCTACCCATCCAGGTCCGTTACCTTTATCAACGCTCTCTGGTACTTCCAGATGTGTGTCAAGTGAGGTGTGGTTGAAGATGCTGTATTCCCACCAGTAGTGAGGAATCTCGCCAAGTGCTGCTGCGATCGGGGTGTAGCCTGCTGCCTTGATCTTCTCGCAGTCCGCCTCGAAGTCTGCCCATGTATAGTCAGCTCCCGGAACCTTTACACCAGCTGCATCCAGAACCTCTGTGTTGCAGAACAGGCCTTCCCAGTATCCGTTAACAGGAACCGCATATTTCACACCGTCCACCAGTGAAGGAGCGATCAGGTCATCGTTCATATTAGATGCATAATCGGGATATTCTTTCCTGATCTCATCGATGGAAACCACCTTCCCTTCTTCAATAAAGGAGTTTGCATCTGCTCCGTTAAAGAAGAACAGTACGTCCGGCTCTGATCCTGCCTGGAAATCGGTCTCGATACGTGCCTTAAATGTCTCATCAGAAACTGCAGATGAATCATTGATCTTGATCCCTGACTCTTTTTCAAATGCTGCTACGGCTTCTTTATAATTACCTGCATTGCCGTCCTCACCTGCAAATGTTGTGGTGACGCTTAAGGATAATTCCTCATCCTTTCCTTCCTCGCTGCCTTTCTTAGACCCACATCCTGCTGCCATCGTTCCGATCATTGCAGTCACCAGTAAAATTGATACTACTTTTTTCTTCATAACTTTTCCTCCAATCCCTTATACACTCTGTATAATTTATACTTTTATTATGACGTTTTTTTAGGAAAAGTGAATAACTCAATCTGTGATTTCTTGCACCATTTTGTTATCTTTGCCAATTTATGATAATACGGTCAAAAGTGCGGTACGATCCGCAGGTATCTTAATTGCGAATCTCATGAGCGTTCCGCCAATATGGTCAGACGGGCGCAGACATGCTCGTCATCTAACTTCTCCATACTTAAGCCACATGGTTCCCCATACAGGATCTTAAGCCGCTGGTTCACATTGGCGATCCCCATACTGCCCGATGATTCCTTGCTTGTGTCATAATCTACATCTAAAAGGCGTTCGATCTTTGCCTCGTCTTCTTTGGTTAGAACCGCTTCGTTGACTATCTCCAGATATAAGAACTTTCCTTTCTTATAACCGGTCAGTATCACGGTCCCCTGGCCCTTTTTCACAACGCCGTGCTCGATGGAATTCTCGATCACAGGCTGCAGAATGAGCCGCGGCACTTTATACTGCATGATCTCTTCCGGAAGCTCCTTCTTGATCGTCAGCCGTTTGCCCAGCCTCTCGGAAATAATATACAGATAGGCATTCACATAGATCATTTCCTCAGATAGAAGGACCTCAGGCTGTTTCTTCCTGTCGATCCCGGCATCCATCAGTGTCGCCAGTGCCTCGATCATCTGGGACACCTTCTGATTCCCGGACAGACGTGCCTCCCAGTTAATGATCTCCAGTGTATTATTCATAAAATGCGGGTTGATATGAGACTGCAGTGCCATGATCCTCGCATCCCGAAGTGCCAGCTCCTCCTCATAAATATGGTCAAACTGATACTTTAGACGCTCAGACATCTTATTAAAGGATTCTGCCAGATACTGAAACTCCGTGCTGTCCGGCTCGTATTCAAGCTGATATCCCAGATTTCCCTTTTCGATCTCAACTGCACCATCCATCATCACCTGGATCGGCTTTGTCACATGCCGGTAGAACACCATCAGCAGGATGGCAAGCAATGGGATCAGACACAATGCCATACTGATCATGACCGCCTTATACCCATAAAACAATGTGAACGAGGAACTGTCATCGAACCGCACGAGGGATACCAGCCTGTGGCCTTCTACTTTCATATCATGATAAAGGCAAAGGACCCCGTTCTCCCATATGTAGCCGGAGTTTCCTCCCATCTCTGTCATTCCGGTTTCTTCCTCTGTCACTTCCTCCCCGATCAGCGGGAAGCTGCAGTCATCAACATGAAGCGTCACGGAGGTCCCTTCCGGGAATATGGAATAGTTTTCAAAACAATTTTCTTCATTCACCAGAAGAACGAGTACTGCTACATTCTCGTAATTCGAATTATACAGATTCCTCACCAGATACAGGCGGCTGCCATTGTTATAAAACCGGACTGCCGTACCCAGATCTTCTGAAATGGCGGCAATCGCCTCATGATCCTCGTTCCAGTAGTTTTGCACCAATTGATAAGTTGCACCTTCACTTGTGTTATAGGCACTGCTGTTCAGCTTTTTAGGATTCTCCCTGTACCACAGAATCGCAGCCTTCACCCGGCTGTCCCTGCCATAACGATTCCCCAGATAGTACATACTGGATGCCAGCAGGTCGTGCTCCATGATCGTTTTCCTCTGATAACGCCGGTACAATGACATCAATGTCCCATCATAAGAGGCATCCAGTGAAGACTCTACGACCTTTCCTAGACGCTCCGCACTGACCTGGTCGTTGAACTTGAGCTGATCGATCTGCTTTGTGATCTTACTCTCAAACTGACTGCCATAAATATAGTAGATATTCACTCCCGTAATGATGATCAGCGGCAGAAGCCAGCATATAAGCATCAGCGCAATGATCCTGGATTTCACTGAAATCTTTCTTTTTGTCTTCATACGTTTCTTTAGAGTCCTAGAAATGCCTCAAACTTCTCACACATTTTCTTTGCCGCATCCGCATCCTGCATCTCACAGAAGATACGCAGAAGAGGCTCTGTCCCGGAAAATCTCGCGATGATCCATCCGCCATCCTCGAAATAGACTTTACATCCATCCAGATAAGACACATCACGGATCGGCACCTCCATCTTAGGAAGCAGCTTTTCTTCCATGATCATGTGAAAGATCTCCTGCTTTCTTTCCTGGCTCATCTTATAATCGCGCTCTTCCATATGGATCGCCCCGTATTCGCTCTGAATATCATCCATGATCTGAGACATTTTCTTGCCTGTCACCGCAAGCATCTCCACAAGAAGCATGGCCGCATACACGCCATCCTTGCCATTGATGTGCCCGCGTACCGTCAGTCCCCCTGAAGACTCACCTCCCAGGATCGCCCCTGTCTCCTGCATCTTGGCGGAAATGTGTTTGAATCCGACCGGAACTTCATAACAGGTTTCACCGAAACCTCCTGCCACTTTGTCCAGCATATGTGTGGTGGCTACATTTCTAACGACTGGTCCCCTCCAACCTTTATATTTTACAAGATAATAATATAATAACACCAAAATGTCATTCGCGTGCAGAAATCTTCCCTTGTCATCGATGACGCCGATCCGGTCCGCATCTCCGTCGGTAGCCAGACCGATATCACAGCCATAATCGATCACATAAGTCTTAAGAGCCCGCAGGGTATTGTCCGTAGGTGCCGGGAGGCGTCCGCCGAACAGTGTATCATGACGCTCGTTGATCAGGTTCACATCACACCTTGCGGTCAAAAGAATAGTCTTGAGTGAAGTCTGGCTCACCCCGTACATCGGGTCCAGCGCAATATGCAGCCCGGCATCCCGGATTTTCTGCATATCAATATTATCGATGATATTATCCAGATATTCATTCAGAGGGTTGAACTGCTCTACAAGCCCGGCTTCCACGGCCTTGTCATACTCCATCACCGGGATCGGCTTATCTTTGAATTCTTCTTCCACTTCACGGATATAGCATTCGATGTCCTGGGTCTGGATCTCGTTGGCATCCCTGCCGCCCTCTGTAAATACTTTGATCCCGTTATAGATCGCCGGGTTATGGCTTGCAGTCACCATCATTCCGTAAGGCATGTCGTGCTTCATCACATAGAACATGACAAGCGGGGTGGGAACAGAGCGGTCAATGAACCAGACCTTGATCCCTTCCTCTGCAAACACTTCACAGGACCAGTAAATAGTTTCTTTCGAAAGGAAACGTCTGTCATAGCCCATAACGATCCCCTTCTCCTCCACGCCTTCTGCCTTCATCTTCCTTGCCATTGCCTTTGCAAGGATCTGGATATTTGCCTTTGTGAATTCATCTCCTATAATTGCTCTCCATCCGCCTGTTCCAAATGCGATCATAACTGTGCCTTCCTTTCTCCCATCTTAATTCTGACGATATGTTCTTTTCCATCTTTGATAAACGGAATCCTTGCTGTCTGGCGCTTTGCTGTCCGGCCTGATGTATCTCCTTCTTTTGAAAGTCCTGACTCTGACAGGACTGCTTCGATCGGCTGACCGTCCAGGCTGACCTCCTTCACTCCTGTCATCACATGCTCCGGGTTCTCCACCAGAATCCTGTAGGCTGTTCCCCTCCATACGCGTTTTACTTCAAATCCATCCCAATCGGCCGGTATGCAGGGATCGATCTCCAGGCCGTCAAACTGCGGACGAATCCCCAGCATATACCGGGTCGCCGAGAAATACGCCCAGCCGCCGCTGCCTGTCATGAACGGATGTCTGGCCCTGCCGTAGGCACTGTGGTCTTTTCCCATAATGAACTGACAGTAGGAATAAGGCTCCGCCTGCCGGATCTCAATCTTGTCATTCTGGTAATAAGGGCAGAGCGCATTGTAATATTCCATGGCTCTGTCTCCCCTTCCCAGACGGCATTCTGCCGCCCATGCCCATGGGTTTGGATGACTGAACACGGAACCATTTTCCTTTACCCCCGGATACACTCTGGTGACAAATCCGATGTCATCGTCCGGAACGGTAAAGGACGGAGCATTCAGCATAATTCCATATGGGGTGGACAGATATTTCTGCACACTGTCCATTGCCTTTAAGCCCTTCTCGTAGCTCGATGCACCTGACAGGACAGCCCAGGCATTCGACTCCAAATGGACTTTGCCTTCTTGATCCTGTTTTGTTCCAATCTTTCTTCCATTCTTTGTGATCCCACGGATAAACCACTCTTCATCCCACAATTCTCTGTCGCAGACCTCTTTGACCGTCTTTCGCATTGCCTCATATTTTTCTACGGCCTCCTGATCGCCTCTGAACCGCGCCAGCTCCAGGAAATTGGTAAGCGCCCAGTAATGCAGGAAGGAGACAAGTGCACTCTCTCCGCCGCCTAAGTTCAGACAGTCATTCCAGTCTGCCCGCAGCCCTTTGCAGACACCGTCCGCTCCCACCTGCTCAAAGGAGAAGTCCAGAATCTTCATCATATGTTCATAGACAGTCCCGCTTCCTTCGTCCGCATAAGTAAGCACCTCATCAATAAAATCATACTCTCCCGTTTCTTTGACGTACTCTACGATCGAAGCGATCAGCCAGAGTGCATCGTCGGAACAGGTGTCCTCCAGACCATGTATCATATCTTGTTTGTTCGGCTCCGGAACGACCGTCGGTGACTTAAAAGGTTTCTCCTCTGCATCCGGATCGAACCAGCGGGGTTCAAACAGATGCAGCCCGTATCCCTTTGAAACAAGCCCTCTTAAAAGCTCCACCAGCCGCTGCCTGCATTTTTCAGGGTTAGAGTGCGGTACGGTCATCGCATCCTGAGCCGTATCACGATAGCCCAGTCCTGTACGTCCGCCCACCTCGATAAAGGAAGCGAAACGTGAGAACATCACGTTGATCTCCGCCTGATACAAAGTCCAGGTATTCACCAGTGTATTCATGCCTTCATTCGGCGTCTGGATCTGAAGTTTTCCACATTTCTCCTCCCAAAACGCTTTGATATCCACATAAACCTGATCGACATTGTGGAAATCTTGATATTTTTCCCTCATCTTCCTTCCGGCTTCCCGGTTTCCTTCTCCCAACAGGAAGACAGCTCGAATCTCTTCACCAGGCTTTAGGATGAATTTCTTATGAAGTGCACCGCAGTGGTTATTTCCTTTTTCATAGGAACCACTTAACACTCCGCGCTCAACACCGACAGGATTGCTCTCGGAATGATAGACACCGATAAATTCATCCCTCAGACAGTCGAAGCTATCCGGTTCAAAGTCTGCAGTAAAATACTGATACCCGAACTCATCATAATACAGGTCATGTTCAATGATGCCATCCTCATAGGAAGAGCCTGCAGAGTAAAGACTCATCTGAAAATTCTGATTGTCGAACTCAATATGATGGAAAGAGAATTCGCAGTAGGAAAACAGACTAATCTCGCGTACCTTTGTATCTGTATTCTTAATCTTAACATCCCACAATTCCACTGGATCTTCTATCGGAATAGATAGGGTCTGACTCGCCTGAATCCCCTTGTATTCACACTCGTATCTGGTATAGGACATGCCATGGACACAGCGGTACTGTGCCTCGTCCAGACTCTTTCCCACGGGCTGCCAGGAGATGCTCCAATAATCTCCGTCCTCATCATCCCGCAGGTATACATAGTGTCCCGGACGGTCCATCGGCACTCCGTTTCCACGGAAACGTGTGATCCGGTGGTATTCCGGTGATTTATAGAACAAGTAACCCCCTGCAGTATGGTTGACTACGGCACACATATCACGCACACCCAGATAGTTGGTCCAGGATGCAGGCAGATCCACCCGGTCGATCACGTACTCCCTGTTCTCGTTGTCAAAATGACCATATTTCATAATATAAAAACCTCCCAGCGCATAAGTCTTCTAATATAACTTCATTATAGACTCATGTGCTGGGAGAACCAACTGTGAGATATGCGATTATTTGGATAAAGTTGTGGATTCTAACAACGGATCTTGCACACCTCCCTGTCATAAGTAAAGATCCCGTTCACTTCCTCCTCCACATCCGAAAGCTGCGTATAGACGCTGGCGCAAAGGCCCTCTGGTATCAGCTCCTCAACTTCCTTCTCAAGCTTTACATAAGCCTTATTCAACAGTCTCTTATCCTTAAATATCCCATATCCATACTGCGTAAGGCATGCGCTGTGACCCTCCTCGCGCATGGAATATCCTCCGTATTCAGAAAGAACCGTTGCCCTGTCTTCTTCCGGCTTAATCCTCAGCTTAAAAAAGTAGTTATGAATGCTCTGGAAGTCTCCGCCTCCCTGATCGAACCATCCGCTCGCCTGATCGATCAGCCTGGACGGATCTTCGTTCCTCATGATCTCCGTCATTTCTGCGGCCTGGAACTGTCCCCAGCCCTCGTTGAAGATGACCCAGGCCGCAATACTGGGATGCCCTTTCAGAATCCGTACTGTCTCTTTCATTTCCCGAATGAATTCCAGCCGTCCGGCCTTCTCCTGCCTTGACAAAAGCCTTGTGAGTCCGTCCTTTATCTTCACATTCCTCCAGGACAGGACTGTGGCACCGTATGTGACAAACCATGGTTTATAGGTGCTGCCCCCATTTACCATATCCTGCCACACGACCATTCCCAGACGGTCACAGTGATAGTACCACCTCTGAGGTTCGATCTTAATATGTTTCCTGATCATATTGAACCCCATATCCTTCATGGACTGGATATCGAAGATGAAAGCCTCGTCGCTCGGCGCGGTATACAGTCCGTCCGGCCAGTATCCCTGATCCAGCACGCCCTTCTGGAACTGCACCTGATGGTTCAGACAGATCCTTGGGATTCCGTCCTCATCCTTCTCAACTGTAAAGGTCCGCATTGCAAAATAGCTTTCTGCCGTATCATTTCCCATCTTCACTGTAAAGTAGTATAGATACGGGTCTTCACAGGTCCACGGACGAACCTCAGGGAGTATGATCTCGATAGGCTTATTTGCTGTACCCTCCACACAAAACTGTGTTTTCAAAAGCTGTTCATCCCGTATCCTAATTTCCATGGGACATGACTTTTCTGACTTCACCGTTATTTTTACCCTGCCTGCATCAAAATCCGGCTCTGCTATGATCTCTTTGATATAATCCTTTGGCACATCCTCCATCCAGACGGTCTGCCAGATGCCGCTCTGTGCCGTATAAAACATTCCGCCTCTTTTTAGCTTCTGTTTTCCCCTTGCGTGATACGAAGTATCGCTTAAGTCCTTCACTACAACTGTCAGTTCATTTTCCCCTTCTATGAGCAGCTCCGTAATATCTGCTTCAAACGGAAGATATCCCCCTGTATGCCGGACCGCCTCCTGACCGTTCACATATACGATACATGCCTGGTCTACTGCTCCGAAATGCAGCAGACGGCGCTGTGCACTCTCCCTTAAAACTCCAGGGGATACAGAAAAACTTCGGCGATACCATAGATATTCATCCGGCTTTAACTGCCTTTCGACTCCTGATAAGACGCTCTCCGGGGAAAATGGAACGAGTATGGTTCCCTCAAAAATTTCCGGCCTTCTAAAGGTCTTCGTGAAAGCATATTCCCAGCGGCCGTTTAAATTCATATAACCTTCTCTCACAAGAAGAGGTCTCGGATATTCCTCCAAAATATGTTCTGAATCCAATTCTCTGCCCCATCTGGTATAAAGCTGTTTCATGCGTCTGCTCCCTTCTGCATATTGTATCGTTATGTCTTTATCCTATATGATTCCTTATAATTCTATGTCCAATACTAAAAAAGAAAATCTCTTAGATTATATTCTACCACTAATCTAAGAGATTTTCCCTATCCATCTTTATTTTTCACGGATCGTCCTCATGACGACAGCCGAATGGCGCCCCATATTGAGCACGATCTCTCCATCTTCCACGATATACTCATCATAATCTGTCGTATATCCTTCTTCATAGCTATAGATCAGCCTCTTCATGCGTCCCTTCATCGGAACCTCAGCCTTCCATACCGGCACCGTGATCTGCTTTAGATCTTTACTGTTATTCAATACAACGACGACCTGCTCTTCTCCCTGGAATCTTCCATACGCAAGCACATTATCTTCCCAGTATAATATCCTGAGAGACCCCTGGCGCAGAGGGTGCTGCTTCTTATGGATACGGATCATTTCTTTATGGAAGCCCAGCATCATCTGGTCCTCCCTGCCCCATGGATAGGATCTTCGGTTATCCGGGTCTGTAAACCCGCATACCCCCGCCTCATCTCCATAGTACACAGTCGGTGCACCCACCCAGGTCATCTGGATCACAACAGCTTCCCTCATCACAGCCGGATTGACCCCTTCTTCTGCGGCCTTGGAACCATGCTGCTCCACGCGGCCTACAATATGGTTGGTTCTGGTCAAAAACCGTGAATGGTCATGATTGGAAAGCTCATTCATCGCTACCTGCAGAGACGGTGTGAGCATCGTGGACATATAATGGTTCATTGTGTTCACAAAGTTGTCTGCATTGCCCCACAAATCTGTACGGCGCTCGTCACTGTGTTTCTCCATCCCGGTCAAAAACCAGGTAACAGGCTCCATAAAAGCATCATAGTTCATGACACTGTCCCATTCATCTCCCTGCAGCCATTCCGCCGGATCACCATAATGCTCCGCCAGAATCAGAGCATCCGGTCTTGCCTTCTTCACTTCCTTGCGGAAACGCTTCCAAAACATATGGTTATACTCATTGCTGTATCCAAGGTCAGCCGCCACATCCAGACGCCATCCATCCACATTATACGGAGGCGACACCCATTTTTTGGCCACATCCATAATGTACTGTTCCAGCATTGGTGAATCTTCATAATTCAGCTTCGGCAGTGTATCATGCCCCCACCAGCCGTCATATTGATAATTATACGGCCAGGCAGAATCACTCTGGTTAAAAAAATGAAAGAAGGTGCGGTAAGGGCTCCACGCACTTACGAATGCCCCCTTCTCATAACTCTCCTGCTGTTCGTAAATCCGTTCTCTGTCCATCCACTTATTAAAAGACCCGCAGTGATTGAATACTCCGTCCAGGATCACGCGCATCCCTCGTTTATGCATTTCGTCTACCAGACGTGCAAACAGGGCATTACTTGCCTCTAAATTAACCTTAGCCCCTGTCCTCTTCTGATACTTGGTCGCCTCGATATTATCCGCTGCCCACTCGGGCAGAGTCAAACCTCCGTCTTCCACGATCTTACCATAGTGCGGGTCGATATAATCATAATCCTGAATATCATACTTATGATTCGACGGAGATACAAACAATGGATTAAAATAGATGACCTCCACACCCAGCTCTTCCAGATAGTCCAGTTTTTCCAAAACACCCTGCAGGTCTCCGCCATAAAATCTGCGGACATCCATGGCCTGCGGCAGCTGATTCCAGTCCTTTACCTTCTGGCAGGGTTCCCCAATATAAATATATTCCCAATCCTCAACGTCATTGGTCGGATCACCGTTATAAAAACGGTCCACAAAAATCTGATACATCACTGCGCCCTTGGCCCATTCCGGAGTAGAAAATCCGGGAACGATCACGAACGCATAGAAATCCACGATTTCCTTAGCAATACCACAGCGGTTATAATAGCATACCTCTTCCCCTTTCCTGATTTCAAAACAATAGGAAAACGGCTCATCACTTAACTGCCACTCGATTTCATAGTAATCAAATACATCACCGGATACTGTCTTTTTCATTCGGTATCCGCCGATCTTTGTGGAGATCCGTACCTCATCTACATCATCCTTTGCTGTACGGAACCTGATTCTTACCCTTTCATTTTCCTTTGGTTCTGCAGGAATCACATAGCTGGACGTTCCATCACTAAATAGTGCGTCCTCGTTCATAAAAAACCTCCTTTGGGGCAAGGACCTCCATTACTGGAAGTTCTTGCCCCATTCATCATTGTTATCGAACAGTGCTTCAAATTCACTTCTTGTAATTTTTTCTTTTTCTAAAAGTAATTCTGCACACTTCTGAAGGACGGAATGATACTCTTTTAAAATGGATTTCGCCTTCAGGTAACATTCATCAATGATCCTCTTGACTTCCTCGTCGATCGTGCTGGCCACTTTTTCACCATATCCCCTTGATGTGTGTCCAAAATCACGTCCGATGAATACCTCATCACTGTCATTATCATAATTGATCAGTCCGAGGCGTTCTGACATACCAAACTTCGTTATCATAGACTTCGCGATCGCCGTAGCCTGCTTGATATCCTGGGATGCCCCAGTTGTGATATCGTCAAATACTTCTTCCTCTGCCACGCGGCCCCCAAGTGAAACCGTGATCTCCTGAAGCATGTGCCCCTTCGTGTTGAACATATCGTCATTCTCCGGAAGCGGCATCGTATAACCGCCTGCACCTCCCGTCGGAATGATAGATACACTGTAGACAGGCCCCACATCAGGCAGTACATGGAACAATATGGCATGGCCCGCTTCATGGTATGCCGTGATCCTGCGTTCCTTATCAGACACGATGCGGCTCTTCTTCTCCGGCCCGATGCCCACTTTGACAAATGCATGCCGGATATCGGACTGCTGCAGGTATACCCTGCCCTCCTTAGCCGCCAGGATCGCCGCTTCATTCAGCAGGTTCTCCAGGTCTGCACCCGTGAAACCAGAAGTGGTCTGGGCGATCTGTTTTAAATCCACATCATCCCCGAGCGGTTTGTTCTTTGCATGGACTTTCAGGATTTCTTCCCTGCCGCCCACATCAGGTCTTCCTACGATGACATTCCTGTCAAAACGTCCCGGTCTTAAGATCGCCGGATCAAGGATATCTTTTCTGTTCGTCGCTGCCATGACGATGATGCCTTCATTTACTCCGAAACCATCCATCTCTACAAGCAGCTGGTTGAGTGTCTGCTCCCTCTCATCATGTCCGCCGCCAAGCCCGCTTCCCCTGCGCCTTGCGACTGCATCGATCTCGTCAATGAAGACGATACACGGAGCATTTTTCTTTGCATCCTGGAACAGGTCACGAACACGGGATGCGCCGACTCCGACAAACATCTCCACAAAGTCAGAACCGGAAATACTGAAAAACGGAACTCCCGCTTCTCCCGCAACAGCTTTGGCAAGCAGGGTCTTACCTGTTCCCGGAGGTCCCTCAAGAAGAACCCCTTTCGGGATCCTGGCCCCTACCTGGATATATTTCTTCGGTGCTTTTAGGAAATCCACGATCTCCTCAAGCTCCTCTTTCTCTTCCTTTAGCCCGGCCACATCTGCAAATGTCACCTTCTTATCAGTGTCTGTGGTCATCCTTGCACGGCTCTTGCCGAAGTTCATTGCCTTTGCATTAGCACCGCCTCCCTGACGGTTCATAAACATGAAGATCAATGTGATCCCCAGCAATGTAAACAAAAGCGGCATCAGTAACGTCGTCAGCCAGGAATCCTCCTGTACGTTCGGCATCTGATAGTCGACCTTATACTTCTCCAAAAGTTCCTGTACTGCATTTACATCAGATACATTGACCTGCTTTGTTGTGTCACTGTCCTTGAGCGTCACGGTCACGACTCCGGTTGGAACTGTCTTGTTCTGCTTAATGTTGACATCCTGCACATTCTGATTCTTTACTTCCTGTACAAAGCTTTGGTAAGTCATATCCTGTTCTCTGACCTGCATACGGTTTGTCAGCCAGAGTGCAAGAAACACTATGACGATAAATGTAAGAAATGTCGCACCGCCCGCGCCCTTATACTTTTTGTTGTTCAATGGTGTGTACTCCTTCCTATTCTACTCCTTCCACCACACCGATATATGGCAGATTCCTATATTTTTGAGCATAGTCCAGGCCATAGCCTACTACGAACTCATCTGGTATTTCAAATCCGACGTAATCTACTTTTACGTCCTTCTCGCGTCTCTCCGGCTTATCTAACAGTGTGCATAAATGCAGGCTGTTTGGATTACGCTTTCTCAAAATGTCCATCAGATAATATAATGTTCTTCCGGAATCAATGATATCCTCCACGATCAGGACATCCTTTCCCTCGATCGACTCATCCAGATCCTTGGCGATGCGTACGACACCGCTTGAAGCCGTCCCGTCACCATAGCTTGAAACGCTCATGAAATCTAAAGAGACCGGCACGCTGATCCTCTTTGCCAGTTCGCACATAAAAAATGCGCCGCCCTTTAATACACAGATCAAGTGGACCTGTTTTCCTTCGTAATCTTTACTGATCTGCTTTCCCAATGCCTCGATTCTTTCGTCTACTTCTTTTTCTGATACTAAAACTTTAATCTTCTCTGACATGATCTTTCTCCTCCGTTACTTTTATCTCTAATACCCGGTCCGTCTGTTCGGTGACCAGGCAGGCACTGCTCATACGGTGCCCCAGTATCCATAAAATCTGATCCTCGTCTGCGATCAGCGGCAGACTGTCCCGTTCCTCTGCCGGTATCTTCTCATTAATGAGATATGATTTTAGTTTTTGACTTCGTCCTGACTTGTCAATCACAATGCGATCACCACTTAACCTTGTCCTGACAATCAGGTTACCCTTTATTATATCATAATCCATCCATTTCGTGTAGTTCTTTTGCGGTATCTGATTTACCGAAAAATCCTTTCCTTTTTCCAGGATACTACAGCAAATCGTCAGATTCAGTTCTTTTATTTCTGTAATCCCGGGAACCTTCAATACATATGACCCTAAAAATGTCCCCTGGGTCCCCTTTCCTCCTGCAGTACCTTTTATTTCCGCGTGATTCACGCCGTCCGCCCCCGACGGATTCTTTTTCAAAAGAACTCCCTCGTATGTCCGGAGCGCTTTTACGGAATAAGGAAGGTTCCTGCTCCTGCCGCTTTGTTTCTCAAACAGGCTGATCAATGCATCTACATGTACAATGGATATATTGTTCCAGGCCTCCGCTGCGATAGCGAGGCACTTTCTTGCCAGCATTCTCTGAATCACCTTTGGCTGGCTGAGAAACAGATCTTTTTGGATCAGCAGCTCTCCCGGCTCCTTCTCCCGAATACAGACCGCTGCCGCAGCCCGGGTCTGCTCTTCCAGATATTCCTCTACCATACGCACCTGTTCCATGGCTTCATTCATATGCCGGACTGCCTGCGTATTCACCTGTTCCTCCAGAAACGGGATCACAAAGTGGCGCAGCCGGTTCCTGGTGTAGTCATCCTCATCATTGGTTTCATCCTGACACCAGCACAGGCCCAGCTTCTTTAAATACGCTTCGATCTCCTGCCTGGTCAGGCACAAAAGAGGACGCACCACATTCCCATTCACAGGCCGGATGCCTCCCAGGCCTTTCAGCCCGGCTCCTCTTGCCAGATTCATAAGCAGAGTTTCCGCATTATCATTCTGGTGGTGGGCCATGGCGATCTTGGTTCCATGCTCTTCCCTGAATGTCTTTTCAAAAGCCTCTCTGCGGACATTCCTCCCCGCCTCCTCAACAGATTGTTTCCGTTTTTTGGCAATTGATTCTACATTTTCATGATAAACCACACATTTTATCCCGTGCTTCCTGCACAGGTCCACCGTAAACTCCTCGTCAGATTGGGCAGACGCCCCTCTGATCCCATGGTTGACATGAACTGCGGTGATTTCAATTCCTTCTTTTTCCCGAAGCTTTAGAAGCACAAAAAGCAGGAATACCGAATCCGCTCCGCCCGATATCCCTGCGATCACCTTGTCCCCTTTTACTATCATATGATACTTTTCAATAAACTTGATTACTTTTTCCATCATATGTAAACTATACTCAATTTTGATGGTGAATGCAAGGGGATCTGCAAAGGGGTCAGACCCCTTTGCTCGCCATTTTCAGAATATTCTCAAGTTTTATGATGCCCATTCGAAAAGCCGGAATGCGTCTTCATCCTCTCCGACGCATTCCGGCCCTTATTTTCAGCTATCGTATCCTACACCCGTTCTTTAAACAGCTGTTTTACTGCCGGATAGTATTTTCTAAATTGCTGGTATTTTTCCTCATACTTAGAAACTAATTCCGGCTCTGGTTTTACTGTGTCTATCACTTTCACTAATTGTTCCGCCGCATTCTCGACATCTTTGAATCGTCCGCACCCTACCGCGGCAAGGATTGCGCCGCCGTATCCGGGCCCTTCCTCGGTCTCAATGACATCAACCTCCATATTCAGGATATTTGCGGTCATCTTCTTCCACAGCGGACTTTTGGCACCGCCTCCGCAGATCTTGGTCCGCTCAATCTGAATGCCTAATTTTTTTGCCACTTCAAGTGAATCTCTCAGTCCAAAGATTACGCCCTCCATGACTGCCTGGGTCATATCTTCTCTGGTCGTATCCATGGTCATACCCACAAACATGGCCCGTGCATCCGGGTCATTATGCGGGGAGCGTTCTCCCATCAGATACGGAAGGAAAAATACATGATTCTCACCCAGCTTCTGGATCTGTGCCTGTTCTTTTGCATAATCCTTTGTCTGCAGGATTTCATCCATCCACCACTTATTGCAGGACGCCGCACTTAGCATGCATCCCATCAGATGGTAGTATCCATCTGCATGGTCAAAGGAATGCAGCGCATTGTTGTCATCCACACGGAAATTCCGGCTGGAAATAAAGATCGTCCCGCTCGTTCCGAGGGAAATGTTGCACCGCCCCTCGCCGACCGTTCCTGTCCCCACCGCAGCAGCGGCATTATCTCCGGCCCCTGCGACGATCTTAACCTCTGGTGATAAGCCCAGTTCTTCTGCCAGCTCCGGTTTCAATGTTCCGACCACCTCATAGCTGTCATAGAGCTGCGGAAGCTGTTCCCTGCGTATGCCGCAGATCTCCATCATCTGCTCTGACCAGCACTTGTGTTCCACATCCAGCAGCAGCATTCCTGACGCATCTGAATAATCCGTGCAGAAAGCCCCTGACAGACGGTATGTAATGTAATCCTTCGGCAGCATGATCTTTGCCGTCCTCTGGAAAAGTTCCGGCTCATTTTCCTTCATCCACAAGATCTTAGGCGCTGTAAACCCCGCAAATGCGATATTTGCAGTATACGCGGAGAGTCGTTCCTTCCCGACCACCCCGTTGAGATACTCCGTCTGCTTCCCGGTCCTTCCGTCATTCCATAGAATTGCCGGCCGCACCACCTCATCCGCCTCATCAAGAGCCACCAGACCGTGCATCTGCCCTCCTGCACCGATTCCCGCAACCTCAGAAGCATTCAGTCCTGACACCAGCTCCTTCAAGCCCTCTATCGTCTGCTCATACCAGTCTTCCGGATCTTGCTGTGACCAGCCCGGGTGCGGGAAGTAGAGCGGATATTCCTTTGTAACGACCTTTCGTATCACACCTTTTTCGTCCATCGCCAGCAGCTTGACAGCCGATGTTCCCAAATCAATCCCTATATAGATCATACTATTTCACCTTTATGACTGCCTTTACCAGATCCGTTTTATTATTGACAGCCTCCTCATAAGCCTCCTGAATATGCTCCAGGTCAAATTCATGGGTTACAATACTTTTCACATCAATTGCCCCGCCGGATACTGCCGCGATGGCCTTCGGATAAATATTTTTATAACGGAACACAGACTTGATCGTAGCTTCTTTGTCCATGATCTGCGCAAAATTGTAATTGATCTCTTCTTGTGCAGAAATCCCTACCAATGTGATCGTTCCGCCGCGTCTTACGAAAAACGGAGTCTGCGCGATCGTCACTGCAGAGCCTGCCGTCTCAAATACCACATCAAATCCGCGTCCATTGGTCAGCTCCTTTACTTTTTCAAAAATATCTTCCTTCCCACTGTTTACAACCGCCGTAGCACCCAGCTCCATTGCCTTTTCCAGACGCGCATCCACCAGGTCTGCCACAATGATCTGACCTGCCCCGTGTGCCTTACAAGCCAGAAGAGTCACCAGGCCGATGCATCCTGCGCCGAGGATAATCACCGTATCCCCTGTATTGACGGCCCCCTGCTCCGCTGCATAGAAGCCTACGGATAAAGGCTCGATGAGCGCACCTTCTTTCGTAGAAACATTTTCCGGAAGTTTAAAGCACATATCTGCCGGGAAAGCAATATATTCCTCATTGCATCCCTGAACCGGAGGAGTGGCCAGGAACACAACATCCGGGCAGAGATTGTAATGGCCGGACTTGCATGCCTCACATTTTCCACAGGTGATCCCCGGCTCCAGCGCTACCCTGTCGCCCACTTTTAAATCAGTTACGCCTGCCCCGACTTCTACTACCGTACCTGCACACTCGTGTCCCAGCATAAAATCCTCGGACAGATCTACCTTATACGCGCCGCAGTTCCCATTGTGAAAATAATGGACATCGGACCCGCAGATCCCTACATATTCCAAGGAAACTAAAACCTCCTTTTCTCCCACCTCCGGTACAGGAATTTCTTTGAGGACCATATTGTTTGTTCCTCTCATAAAAGCACCCTTCTGCATTTTCATCTTTATAATCTCCTTTCATTATGAATCCTTAAACTAAGCTGTTTTTGCACCCTTTTACTAAAACTGCCTGGTAACTAAGTTTACCAGGCAGCCAGTTCTTTATTTATCTCTCATTCTCAGATCAGCCGCCCTTTTAGGGCACGGATGGGTTATTTGCTGAGAGAACCGTCATCCGTAATTTCACCATTGTCAATATACATCTGGATATATTCCTGGACATTATCCTTGTTGATCTCCGGTGCATCAACATAGTCATTTACATCTGTAACCTTCATTTCTCCGTTCACTACCTTGTCAGCATATTCCATGTTTTTCTTTGCAAGGTCTGCTGCGGACTGCAGTGCTGTTGAAGTCAGAAGACCTTCCTTGATCAGCAGGCATCCCTGTGCCGTACCATCTACGCCGTATGCCAGGAAGCTTGGTGTTCCGTCTTCTGCAATATACTCTTTGTTATCTCTGATCGCTTCGATCGCACCTGCTGCCATGTTATCATTCATGGAAATGATCGCATCAATATGTGTTCCAGACTGTACCCAGGACTCCATCAAGGTCAGAGCCTCGTCACTGTTCCAGTTTGCATAATCTTCATAGAGGATCTTTACATCAGAACGTTTGTCGAAGAAATACTCTGTCCAGGCCTCTCTTCTCTTATCCGCATGGAAGTTTCCGGATGGGCCGTTTAAAACTACGACATTTGCATTCTTCGGTACCTCTTCTACTGCTCTGTCTGCACTCACCTTTGCCTGTGCGATCGGGTCTGCATCGACAGTTCCTGTTCCTTCCATAACAGATTCATCATCGCTTCCGTCCAGGTCACTCTGATGAGTCGTCGGGTTTGTGGTGATGACCGGGATCCCTGCATCCACGAGCTGCTGTACATAAGGAGCCTGTGCGCCGTTGTTGTTGGACTGTACGATGACAAGGTCATAATTCTTTGTCACACAGTCTTCCAAAAGTCCATTTTCCTTGTTATCGTCACCCTCACCGCTGACACAGGTCAGTTCGATATTGTCATAGTTCTTTGCCTCATTTTTCATCTCTGTTGTGAGCCATGCTGCAAATGTATCCGCACTTGCACGGGCCACGAAGCAGACGCGCTTCTTATCTGAGGAAGAACCGGAAGAAGAATCCCCCTTTGAATCACCTTTTCCACCTCCGCCGCATGCTGCAAGTGATACGGTCATAACCGCTGCCAATAACATTGCTCCGATTTTCTTTGCCTTCATAATACTTTTCCTCCTTAAACATGAATTTATTTACTTATCAACCTGCACACTCACAGGCTGATCAGGTACAAATTTATTTCTTGCTCTCCTGTGTTTCCTTTACAATAATGACCTTGCGTGACTTCTTGGACTTGCTGACAACGTCAAATGCAACTGCAAGTACGATGATCGCACCTTCAATGATCTGCTGGATATAGGAGTTTACTCCCAGCAGGTTCATAACATTTTCCAAGAATCCGATGATAAACGCACCTGCTATCGTACCGCTGACCGTTCCGATTCCTCCTGTGAAGGAAGTTCCGCCGACGATGGCTGCTGTCAGACCTGTCATCTCGTATCCTACTGCTCCGTTTGGAAGACCCGCATTGTTACGTGCCATAAAGATCATTCCCGCAAGACCAACCATGATCCCGTTTAAAATATAAGATATGTAAATACTCTTCTTTGCATTGATACCGCTGGCCTCTGCCGCCGCCCTGCTGCCGCCGATCGCGTACAGGCTTCGTCCGTACCTCGTATTATTGACCAGATACCAGACGACAATGGTGACCCCGACGATGATAATGACAGGCACCGGGATCGGTCCGACCATTCCCTGTCCGATCTTCACGAATTTGCCGAGCTGCAGGATGTTCTGTCCACCGGTAAAATACAGTGCAAGTCCCCTGGCTGCCTGCTGCATACCCAAGGTTGCAATGAAAGCCGGCACATTGAAGTGTCCCACAAATACTGCATTGATCAGGTTACAGACAATGCCGGTCACCAATGCTGCGATCAGGGCCATTGCCATAGACTGTGTTGACTTGTATACGGATACCGAGAATACTCCGGCCAGTGCCAGTACCGAGCCCACCGACAGATCCAAAAAACCGCTGATGATCAGAAGCATTTCACCGTAGGCGATCAGGATTCCGACACACAACTGTCTGGCTACATTGATCAGGTTGCTGTACTGCAGAAAATAAGGACTTATGATACTGCAGATGATAAAAAGTACGATCAGTACTATAAAAATACTTAACTTTTGTAAATAGTGCGATGTTTTTGATTTCATTCTAAACTCCTCCCGACGTTTCCTCATTCACTAACCCGGCCGCATGCTTCATGATCGTTTCCTGCGTAAATGCCTCTCTTGGGATGCAGCCGCTGATCCTTCCCTGGCACATCACGTAAATCCTGTCACACATGCCGATCAGCTCCGGCAGCTCTGAGGAAACCATGATAACCGCTTTCTGGTCCTTCACGATATCTGTGATCAGTTTATATATCTCAAACTTGGCTCCCACGTCGATCCCGCGGGTCGGTTCATCCAGTATCATGACATCCGGCTCACAGAGCATCCATCTTGACAGAAGGACCTTCTGCTGGTTGCCGCCTGACAGTGTGGAAATAGCCGTGTCCAGAGAAGGAGTTTTTACATTCATCTTTGCAAAGCTCTGCTTCACATCCTCCCTCTCCTTCGCCCTGTGTGTATAACCTCCATAAATAAATCTTTTTAAGCTGGCCAGGCTGGCATTTTCCGCCACACTCCTGACCGGGACGATTCCGTCATCGCGTCTGCTTTCTGACAGCATGACCAGTTTATGGGAAATGCTGTCGCTGGGGCTTTTGATGTTTACTTCCTTCCCGTCTATCTTTACCGTTCCGGAATCATGAGGATCCAGGCCAAATACAGCCCGCATGGTTTCTGTTCTTCCGGCCCCGACTAATCCGGCAAATCCTACGATCTCACCCTTCCTTACATAGAAGTTGATATCCTCAAACAGATCCTTCTGCGTAAAATGCTCTACCTCCAGTGCCTTCTCACCGATCTGGATGACCTCCTTCGGATAGACGCTGTCCAGCTTCCTGCCGACCATCCTGGCAATGACGGTGTCCAGATCCAGATCTTCGGCCCGGTCTGTAGAGACTACCGCACCATCTCTAAGGACTGTAATATCATCTGCAATACGGAACACCTCTTCCATCTTATGTGAAATATAGATGATCGAAACGCCCTGGGCTTTCAGCTGCTCGATCTTTCCAAATAACTGCTCCACTTCCCTTTGTGTGATTGAAGATGTGGGTTCATCCATGATGATGACCTGTGCGTTATTCGTGATCGCCTTAATGATCTCCAGCATCTGTATGTCAGAGACAGTCAATGTCTTTAACTTCTGGTCAGGAGTATACGGAAGGTTCTCCTCCTTCAAAAATTTCTTTGCTTCACTCCTCACCTTTTTCCAGTCGACCTTCCCAAACTTATTGACCGGAAGACGGCCTAAAAAGAGATTCTCCTCCACAGAGAGTTCAGGAACATAATTCAATTCCTGAGCGATCATGGAGATCCCAAGTTCCCTTGCCTGTATCGGATTCTTCACCTCCACGGGCTTTTCGTCCAGATAGATCTGGCCCTTATCGGCCTGATACAGACCCATGATAATCTTCATCAGAGTTGACTTGCCGGCTCCATTTTCCCCGCAGAGTGCATGTACTGTTCCTTTACGCACTGCAAAATCAATTCCGCTCAGCGCCTTTACTCCAGGGAATGATTTTTCAACTCCGCTGACGCGCATCTTGATTTCGTCCATCTCTTCACCCACTTTCATAAAACTTCTTTCCTTTGTTTTCTAAAGTATAATTCCGCGCATGTACTTTTGTCAATTATTTTCTTTAAGTTTGTAATTAGTGCATTAAATTTATTTCGGAAATTTGTGCATATTATACTAATAATCGTGCTTTTAGTTCGTTTTAGATAATTTTTTCACAATATCTAAAGTAAAACTCTTTCCTTATCTCGTTAAATTCTTGACCAACTTTTAAAAATAGGTTATCATAAGTTAAGACTCAATCAATTTACTTTGTAACTATAGGGGGACTCATTATGGATGACACTTATATTAATTCAAGAAGTTTAGGTGATATATACCGAATGATCTATCAGAACAAGGAATGTTCCAGACAGGAGATTTCCAGGCTGCTCGGCATCAGCCTGCCGACAGTAACACAGAATCTGAATAAACTCCGCAACCTTGGCTTTATTTACAATGCCGGGAATTTTGAATCCACAGGCGGCAGAAAACCGACCATCCTGCGCTGTGTCCCCGATGCGAGATACGCGATGGGCATTGATATTACCAGGAACCATCTTTCCATTGTATTGATTGACCTGGACCTGAATATTATTGCGAACAAAAGGATACGCATTCCTTATGATGAGACAGATGGGTATTTCCAGACAATGCGTAGTGAGACAGAAGAAATCATACAGAAACATGTGGCCGACCGTTCAAAGCTTTTGGGGGCCGGGATCTCTATGCCCGTGATCATTGGTTCAGACCAGAAGTCCGTGACCTACGCAACGGTCATTCAGGCTTCTAACGACATTTACAAAAAGCTGGCGGCCCATATCGACCTGCCGATCCTTTTGTTCAACGACTCCAACTCCGCAGGGCTTGCGGAAAGCTGGAGAGCACACTACACGCAGCCTATGGTCTACATTTCCCTAAGCAGCAGCGTGGGCGGTGCGAATATGAATAACCAGACGATTTATACAGGGGACAACTGGCGCGGATGTGAATTTGGCCATATGACGATCATCCCCCACGGGAAACGCTGCTACTGCGGAAGATACGGCTGCCTGGATGCTTACTGCTCCTCCAATGTCCTGTCAGACTTTACAGGCGGGGATTTAAAAAAGTTTTTTGCACAGCTCCCCCACAACAAAGGGCTGCAGAATGTCTTTGACCAGTATATGAACCACCTGGCCATTGCAGTAAACACCCTGCGGATGTGCTATGACTGCAATATCGTACTGGGCGGGTATGTCGGCGCCTATATGACAGAATATATCGATACCTTCAGAGAAAAGGCTATCGCGCTCAACCCCTTTGAACAGGACGGCTCCTTTATCCAGGTCTGCCATTACCGTACCGAAGCCTCGGCGGTGGGGGCGGCGATCCACTTTATCAATCAGTTTATCCAGGAGTTTTAGCAAAGGGGTCAGACCCTTTTGCAAGCCGTATTCAGAATATTCTTAAAATTCAAGGGCAAAGGGGTCTGACCCCTTTGCCCTCCATTGTCAGAATTTTCTCAAGTTTTAGCATTCCCACAGCCCTACGACCAGCACGGTCATATCATCCAGCGGCGGGCTGTTATTCCAATTCAGCACCTGTTCCAGTATATGATGTGCCATCTCTTTTGGGTTGTTCATCACCGTCCCCTGAATGATCGTCTCCAGAACAATATCCTGTTCCCCCACGGGAAGTGCATCCATGATCCCGTCGGTGACCATGATCACGAAGTCTCCGTCCTCCAGCTTTCGCTTCACGGAATCGATCTCAATCGTATGCAGCACGCCGATCGGCAGACTGGTGGAGCTTAGATGTTCTACTTTATCTTTCTTTTTGATGAATGTGGACGATGCCCCCGCTTTTATGATCTCGCAGGTGCCGGTGTACAAGTCGAACACACTCATGTCTATGGTGGAAAAATGAATTTCTTCCCGACCCATGACCAACGTCGTATTGATCATCTGGATCGCTGTTTTTTCAGGAAAACCTGCTTCTAAAAGCTCTTCCAGCAGCTCGATCACAAGGGTGCTCTCCCTGCATGCCTTCTCACCGGAGCCCATGCCGTCGGACAGGGCAACCCCCTGCCTCCCGCCGGAAAGCTCCAGCATCATAAAGTTATCCCCGGAGATCTGGCTGCATCCCTTTCCGATACGGGCAACTCCCTGGAGAGTATAAAAAGCAGGCCCCTCCATGCATACCACCGTCGTATAATCCTTCCCCAGCATCTGGCAGTGCGCCCCTTCCAGCACAAATCTGCGTCCCATCACCTCCGACAGGCCGCGCACCAGCTCTTTGGTGGTCACACATTCATTCTGCATAGCCCTGGCAGTCACATGGACCTCATATTTTCCCTCCTTGTTCATAAAAAAATTCGTGTAAAGTACGCGGATTCCCTTCCGTTTCAGGTGGGAGCTGAGCTTTTTTTCCAGCCGCTCGTCCGTAAACATGCTGTCCTCCAGCTCCTTTGCCGTGCTTCTAATCATATCCGCAAAGGTATCCATCTGGGCGGCGCACCCCTCCCGGCTCTGTGCGATCCGGTTGATCCACATCATATTCTGCCGGGCATCATGGAACGCCTCCAGCATTTCCCGCAAGAAACGAGGCGCCATGATGCATCTCTGCTGGAGTTTTCGTTTTGTCTCCGTATTCAGCTCATTTCCATAGTTGTCCACCGCAGAAAGGATCTCATATCCCATCTGGTATGTATGTACAAAATTCTCCCCCCAGCACCAGTCACACTTCTCACAGTTCGTGCACACCTTCCCTTTTACCCTCTCGAACATATCCTCGATCTCTTCATTGCTGAAGGACTTTTTCTTCTCCTCCAGCTTTAAAAATGTATGAGACAGCTGCTTTAAAGAATCTGCAAATTTTTCAATCTGGGCCACATAAGGACTGGCATGTAAAGCTTGTCCATCGTCCATGTCCACCCCTCCTATTCTCCGTATTTTCTGCCCGCGGTCCTGCCGCCGGCTTCCGGGCAGGATCTGACATCACCGCCCTTTTGGTAACAACAAAAGCTCCAGGAATCCTCCTGGAGCTTATCTTTCGTAGTGTATATCCTTGTTCGATCTTCTCTATCCTGCCGGTTTAAAGATAATCTCGTCCGGATCGACGAGACCGAGCTTCTCCTCGGCAATTTCTTTTATGTATTCGTCTGTCTTTACATACTTCTGGTATTCTTTTACTTCCTTGGAGCGCTCCTTCTGCTCATTGATCTGAGCCTTGAGTTCAGCCTCCTGCTGTTTATAGTCCTGGTTCCTGGCCTGCAGCTTTACTGCGTTCACCGTCAGTACACAGATCAATAACACTAAAACAAATGTAATGATCCCAATGCTCCTTCTGTGGTAGCCAAAAGCAGAACTACGCCTGCGGCTCCTGCGCCGTCCGGCTGTGGTCCTCTTCTTATTCGTCATTTATACTCACCCTGCTTATCCTGACTGAACCACCCCTGTTCAGTCAAAGATTATTCATTAAACACCCCTGTCTAATAAAAATATTCTAGCGGTTTTTCCTTCTTTTTTCAAGGCCTTTCTTTATTTTTCTGTACATTTTTTTCGCCAGGGAAAGCGCAAAATTTGCAAGTAAGATCCCGCATACCACACCTAGTACGAAAAACCATCGGATACTACCATATGTCGTTCTATACATCTGCCGAAACAAATATATGCTGACACCCAGCCAATACAGCAGGTCTTCCAGATTCACGATCACAATATGATGCAAGATCAGTCTCCTGAAAAGCCGGAGTATCTGATAACACAACAAAATAACAATACCTGACAGCCCCGCATAAAGAAAAATAAGCGCTTCTTTTCCAATTCCCAACATCATAGGCTGGCCTACTTAAACAATTTTGCAAAAAAATTCTCATTGGACCGGGCAGCCTGGTTTACACTGGAATAAGCGATACTGTCGATATTTCCTGACAGATCCACCTCCCCTTTCTCCACACTGAGCCGGTTTACATGCAGATCCGTTCCCTTCACCATCAGCATTCCCTGTTCTGTTTCTAAAAGAATCTCATTTAAGTCAAAAGAAAGAACATCCAGGACTCCGGTGACCATACTTGTCTTTCTGTTATTCACAACCAGTTTGTGCGCTTTGGGCATTTGCCGCTCTTCCATACACTTTCCCCCTTCAACTGTGCTCTTCTATATATATGAGAGGTTGTTCTAAAATATGTATTGCTGCCCTGGTTATTTTCCGGATTTTCTATTATCGTTTCCGCCTCTATCTGTCCTGGTTTCCATGAATTGACAAATTTCGCTGTGACCAGTATGTACTTTCCTATTTATTTGTAATATAATAAAAGTTAACCTATATTGTGATTTATATTAAGAATGGCAGGATTTGTATATGATAAAAATAAGCGAGATCCGGAAACGCAAAGCCATAATTATTTTAATAATATCTGTTATCTTTTTTATTCTTGCCACCATTCTGACAGGCGTACTTCTGGCGCGGATCACCACCAAGATAAACAACAGCACGAACGAATCATTCCTTGCATCAAGCCAGATCATCAAGGACGGACTGGATAATAAGATCAAGCTGGACGAAGAAATGCTGGTCACATTTTCGGAATTGATCGCCTCTGAACCGGCAGCTGATCTTAAAGATACCTTGAAAAATTATGTAAACTCCTCTGGTTTCTTTAAGATCACCTATCTTAATATGGACGGAAAAGGAATCAACAGCAGCGGTTCGGTCACAGAGCTCTCGCAGCTGCCTTTTGACGATACGGCCCTTTCAGACGGGGAACGCAGCAATTCACCTGCCTATCACGGGAACAGCGGATGGCTGGAGATCGCTTACCAGTCTCCTGTCATGAAAGACGGCAGGCAGATCGGAGCCTTATATGCACAGAGAGTACTTGAGGACTTTGACAGTCCTTCTTTATTTATGTTCCACAACGGGGAAGGCCTTGCCTACGTGATCAATGCACAGAACGGAGAATGGCTCATAACCGGGAAAGGCGCAGGGGAATCAGATACGCTCTATGGCTATCTGAAAAAAGAAAAGAATTCAGACACGATCCTGCAGGCAATGAAGAATGCCATATCAGCAGGCAAAAGAGGGACAATCAGTATCCGTTTCCATGAAACGGATTACCTGCTGTGCTTTCTTCCTCTGGACACACCGCCCGGCAGCTGCCTTATAACCATGATCCCCAAGTCTGTACTCCAGCATGAAGCTTTTGACATCCTTGCCATGCTCAAGGGACTGCTTGTGCTTCTGCTGGCCGCCGGAATCCTCATTTCCCTGCTGGCCGCCGGAAGACAGTCTTTAAAGGCCAGGTCTAAGGAAAGAGAATACCGGGAAAAGCTGTTTGAAAACCTGTCTACAAACATTGATTTTGCATTTATGCTTTATACGCCAGCCTCCCATAAAACAGAGCTTCTCTCCAATAATATTTCCGAGATCATTGGTATTCCGGCAAAACAAGCCTTAAAAAGTCCAGAGATAATCTTCCGGTATTTCGGTGAGGAGATGGCTGAGATGGGGGAGGCCTTTTTAAACGGCCGGCTTACGACACAGCATCTGCAGGAATGCAGGATCGGCAATGGTCCGGACGAGATGGTGCGCTGGATCGCGATCCATTTGATTCCCGCAGATTATGGACAGTATCTCGCCGTCTTCCATGACACAACAAAAGAGCACCATATGCGAGAGACCCTGTCAGATGCACTAAAGCAGGCCCGCAACACCAACCAGGCCAGAACACTGTTCTTCTCCTCCATATCACATGATATACGCACACCAATGAATGGGATCATCGGAATGACCAATATTGCGCTGACAAACCTGGACCAGCCTGAAAAAGTCTCTGACTGCCTGTCTAAGATCTTAGCTGCTTCGGACCATCTGCTTGCATTGATCAACGAGATACTGGATATGTCCCGGATCGAAAGCGGCAAGTTTAGTTTGAAGGAGGAAACATTCCAGCTGCCTGCCCTGATCTCGAACATACTCAGCTTTATCAAACCTGAGATGCACCGAAAACACCAGGAGCTTACGATGAGATCTACTGTCCTGGAGCATGATACATTTATCGGTGATTCACTGAACCTTGGGAAGGTATTCCTGAATCTTCTGTCCAATGCAGTCAAATATACTCCTGATGGCGGACATATCCTGTTTTCCATTGAGGAGTTCCGGCATTCCCGCGAGATCGCCGATATACGCATTGTGATCGAGGACAACGGGATCGGTATGAGCGAAGAGTTCATGAAACGGATCTTTAAGCCGTTTGAAAGAGCCGAGGACAGCCGCATGAGTAAGACCACAGGTACAGGCCTTGGCATGTCGATCACCAAAGGTATCGTCGACTCTATGGGCGGCCGTATCCAGGTAGAAAGTCAGATTGAAAAAGGCTCCCGTTTTACTGTAGAGCTTCCATTAAAGCTTTCCACGGACAGTACGGAGGACACTCCCATATTTGAAAGCCGCCCGATCCTGATCGCAAGCACAGATTCCGAAGCCTGCGAAAGTATCCGGCACATTCTGAATGGGACAGGCCTCAAGACAGAATGGGCAGCTTCCGGTCCGAAAGCCGTAGCAAAGGTACAGAAAGCCCATCAGGAGCAGAAGGATTATGTTATGGTCATTCTCGAAAATAGAATGACACCGCTTACGGGGATCGAGACTGCCAGACAGATCCGGGCATTGGACGGCGGCACGATCCCTGTCATCCTATTATCCACTTACGATGAGGAGGATATAAGAAAGGATGCTGGCTCCGCCGGAATAGATGGATTTCTGACCAAGCCCTATTTTAAAAATGAGCTGCTGGAAACGCTCAAGCCCTATCTAAACAGCGCTGCCCCCGCCAGAGGCCATGAGACCGGCACTGCACATATGCCGGCCCAGTTCTTAGGATCAAGGATTCTGGCTGCCGATGACAACGAACTAAACCGTGAGATCATATATGAACTGCTCACAGCAGAACAGGCGCAGGTGGACTGCGCAGAGAATGGAAAAGAGGCCCTGGACGCATTCGAACAAAGCCCGCCTGGTTATTATCAGCTGATCCTTTTGGACATCCACATGCCTGTCATGGACGGTCTGGATGCATGCCGCTTAATCCGCCGCTCCACGCATCCGGATTCACGGTCTATTCCGATCGTAGCAATGACCGCCGATGTATTTGACGAAGACATCCACAAAAGCAGAGACGCAGGAATGGATGGACATTTAAGCAAACCAATCATTCTGGACGAATTATTTCACATTATGAATCAGTTTAAAGACAGCCATATAGGCACGGGGGAAAAATAATGAAGAAAAAAAGAATCCTGTCAGCAGCACTCGCATCTGTATTTTTCTGTATGACAGTATGTACCGCTTGCAGCAATCAAGATGAGGATCTCTATATCGCAGATGAATCCCCAAAAAGTGTAGTCACTATATTCACGCAGGCAACCAATGTTTCCGATGCAATTGAAGAATACTGCCACGATGTGATGAATAAAGGTACGGGGAAAAATATCGTTCTTTATACTGATTCTGCCGATTACTATGATAAGGAGGGGCTGTCTTACCGTGAGCTGCTTGCCAAACGTCTGGCATCCGGAAAAGCCGACGATCTTTATGTCATTCCCGCAGAGGATGTGCTGGACTTTAGCAGCAAAGGGTATATCTATGACCTGTCGGACCTGGACTGCGTGGGGAACCTTTCCCATGACGCCCTGATACAGAGTACTTATGACGGGAAGGTCTTTTCTATCCCTCTGTCCTATACCTGTTTCGGATTTGTCTGGAACGTAGACATGCTCCACAAATATGAACTGGAGATCCCAAATAACCTGGAGGAGTTCTGGACAGTATGCGAAACACTTAAACAAAACGGGGTCCTCCCTTACGGGGCAAATTCGGATTTTGGTCTGGGCGTGCCTGCCATGTGTGCGGGTCTGTATGATATTTATCAGAGTGATGAAGCAGATCAGCTCCTGAATGACCTGTCTGAAGGGATCACCCCAGTCAGTACTTATATGGAAAATGGATTCTCTTTTGTCGAGGAGATGATAAAGAACGGTTATCTGGACCCTGAGCAGGCACTGAACACCCTCCCTTCTTCCGAGGAGGAGACACGGTTTTTTGCAGATGAAAACTGTGCATTTATCAGCGCCCTGTACCGAGCCCAGACATTTAAGGACTATCCCTTCCAGATCGAGATGACACCTCTGCCGATCGTCGAGAATGATAAGGTGTGCGTTGTCGGGGCAGCCCAGAGGCTTGCAGTGAATCCGAATTCCAAACAGCTCGACAATGCACTCACGATCGTCGAAAACATGGGGAAAACTTCGACCTTGGATTCCATCGCAAAGGACCTGGGAAAGATCTCCTCCTCAAAAAACGCAACAGCACCCGATATTCCCGAATCCAACGATATCATTTCCTATGTAGCCAGGGGAAAGCAGATCCCCAACCAGGACTTTAGGCTCCGTTTCAATGTGTGGAATAATGTCAAGGAGCTTTCACTTAAGGTCTGCCAGGGAACAAGCCCCGAGGATGCCGCCGCAGAATATGATAAAAGACAGGCGGCAGAGATCAAAGCATACGGAAAGTAGAAGTGCGGCTCATAAGGACAGGATAAAGCAGGAAGGGGATACCGCCGATTCACCAGATCGATCAAAGCTCTGATGAACCCGCGGTATCCCCATTTTCTTATTCTGCCAGTCTGATCCTTCCCTTATTCTGCCGCTTCCCAGACCAGGATTTTGGCGGCTTATCTACAGTCTCTCAGGCCTACAGATAACGGAACAGGTCCTTTGCCTCTTCCTTCTTGGTCGTATCCTGTATGTCCAGGACTTCTGCTTTCACCGTTTTTGTCCCAAACTGGATCTCGATGATATCTCCCGGTTTTACCTTTACCGATGCCTTTGCCACAGTCCCGTTGACCAGGACTCTTCCAGCGTCACACGCCTCATTGGCAACGCTGCGGCGTTTGATCAGCCGTGAAACCTTTAAAAACTTATCTAAACGCATTGTACTACCCTTTCCTTTGCATAAACAAAGCACTTACAATGCAGGACATCATAAGTGCTCTTCGTGTGTCTATCTTGATCGATCTATATCGATTAAGCGTTAACAGCGTCTTTTAATGCTTTACCAGCTTTGAACTTAGGAGCTTTGCAAGCATCGATCTTCATTGTCTTACCTGTCTGAGGATTTCTTCCCTCTCTTGCTGCTCTTTCGCTTACTTCGAATGTTCCAAATCCTACTAACTGTACTTTATCGCCTTTTTTTAACTGCTCGGATACCACATCGATAAAAGCCTTTAATGCTTTTTCGGAGTCTTTCTTAGAAATTTCTGCCTGTTCTGCAATAGCTGCAACTAATTCTGTTTTGTTCATGGATAAATTCCTCCTCTTTATTGTACTAGAATATAATATTCTACAGTTTAATAAAGGCGCTCATGTACTGGCGTTCACATGATCAGCCCTTATGTACTGTTATAACTGTTTCGCTTATTTTTGTCAAGGATTTTTCCCGTATTTGCGCGGTTTTCGGCACTTTTTTAGGGTTTTTTTAGAAATTTCCAACCGGGTGTTCTGATTGGAAATTTCTTCCTGTATTTGGCATGACAGATTATATTACATCATCTTGTCGATCATGGCAAGGACTTCTTTTCCCATCTGCTCTGATTTCGCATCAGCATCTTCAACAGAAGTTCCTTTTACCCCATAATAGAACTTCACCTTCGGCTCTGTTCCGGAAGGTCTTACACATAACCATGCATCGTCTGTCAGATCGTAATAGAGTACATTGGAGTTCGGAAGGCCTGTCCCTGTTACTTCGCCTGTCGCCATGTCTTTGATGGTGTCTGCCTTGTAATCCCTTGCCTTAAGCACCTTGTAGCCTGCGATCTCCATCGGAGGATTCTTACGGAGTGTCTCTAAGATCTCCTGGATCTTAGCAAGTCCCTCGATTCCCTTCAATGTGATGGACTGGATGTCATCCTTGTAGTATCCGTAACGGTCATACATTGCGATCATGGCATCCCACAGATTCATGCCCTTTGTCTTATAGTAAGCTGCCGCCTCGCAGAGCGCCATAGTAGCAACGATGGCATCCTTGTCCCTTGCATGGGTTCCGATCAGACATCCATAGCTCTCTTCGAATCCAAATAAGTATTCTCCCTTACCGCTTGTCTCAAATCCAAGGATCTGCTGTCCGATGAACTTAAATCCGGTCAGTACTTCGATCAGTCCTGCATTGTAATACTTCGCAATCGCATCTGCCATGTTGGAGGTAACGATTGTTTTGATCAGGTATCCGTCTTTTGGCAGGCCTTTGAGTTCTTTTCTCTGTCCGATCTCATAGTCAGCCAGCAGACAGCCTGACATGTTACCTGTCAGAGTATGGTATACACCGTCCTTGTCTTTCACGCGCACACCAAGGCGGTCTGCATCCGGGTCTGTAGCAAGTACGATATCAGCATCCACTTCCTTCGCCAGCTTTAATCCGAGGTCGAATGCTTCTGCCGCCTCCGGGTTCGGATAGGATACGGTCGGGAACTCACCGTCCGGCAGCTCCTGCTCTTTTACGACATATACATTCTCAAACCCGAGTTCTTTTAAGATCCGGCGGGCAGGGATGTTGCCTGTACCATGCAGAGGGCTGTATACGATCTTTAAATCCTTGCCCACTGCATCGATGGCATCCTGGTGAAGCACCTGTTTTTTCAGCTCTGCGATATATGCATCGTCAACTTCTGCACCGATCACTTCATAAAGTCCGGCTTTCTTTGCTTCTTCCAGGCTCATGGTCTTCATGGTGGTATAATCCTCTACCGCTTTCACCTCGTCCATGATTCCCTTGTCATGCGGCGGAGTGATCTGTGCGCCGTCTTCCCAGTATACCTTGTAACCATTATATTCCGGCGGGTTATGGCTGGCTGTGATATTGATCCCTGCGATACAGCCTAACTTCCTCACTGCATAGGACAGCTCCGGTGTAGGACGTAAGGACTCAAATACATACGCTTTGATGCCGTTCGCAGCCAGACATAATGCCGCTTCATCTGCAAATTCCGGTGACATGCGGCGTGAATCGTAGGCTACTGCAACCCCCTTGCCCGCATTGCCGCTCTTGTGAATGTAGTTCGCCAGCCCTTGTGTAGCCTTTCTGACGGTATAAATATTCATGCGGTTGGTTCCTGCCCCGATGATCCCGCGCAGTCCTGCCGTGCCAAATTCCAGATCTGTATAAAAACGCTCTTTTATCTCGTTCTCATCTTCTGCGATCCCTCTAAGCTCTTCCTTTGTGTCCTCGTCGAAATATGGATTGGATAACCACTCCTCGTATCTTGCTTTGTATTCCATACTGGTACCTCCTGCCTTAATAGTATGTCCCTATTATACAACAGGCGGCTATAAATTAAAAGTAAATATATTCTCTAAAAACCGCAGTTTTTCTTCTGTCTGCGTGATCGCAGTCTGCAATTTCTCTACATTTTTCTCTGGAATCCAGGCTTTATTTGAATGATAGTAAGTATTCGCCGTCTTCCAAAATTTTTCCGGATAAGCCAGGCAGAGTGCAATATACTCCAATTCCCGCGTATCCAGAGAGCGTACGCTCTGATAGGCCTCCAGCATGGACCTGCCTAAGTTCTCATGCCACTGGTGTTTTTCCATCACTTTTCTCAGGAAATAATAGAGATCCTGTGCCTGTACATCCACGCGGAAATGCTCGAAATTTGTCGAAGCGATCCCGGCCGGAGTAAATAAAACATTGTGATAATTATAGTCCCCGTGCACCAGCTTCTGATCTGCAATACTTTCCTGATACAGGCTGTCATATCGGGAGGCCTCCAGACGCCTTGAAGCCTGTTCAGCCAGAGTATACATTTTATCAAAATATTCCAGAAACAGAAACTCAAATGCACCTTTGGAAACTTTATTCCTGATAAAGGCACGCACCTTTTTAAGTTCACGGTTATGGCGCTCGAATTCGTCCCTGAGATGCCGTCCCGTAGGCGGACGGATCACGATATCCTCCTCGAAATTATCCAGATTCCCGCAGATTTCATGCCACTGCATTTTCTGATGAAGCTGGGCGAGATTCCTGGCGGCCTGAAGAATCTCATATTCTCTTTTTACATCACATTCCCGGCCGGAGAACCATTTCTTGAGCATGTACCTGGTACCGTCCTTTGATACGCTGGTCAGATTCCCCTCCCGATTGCGTACCGGGGTGTCTACATTCGGATAGCCGTCACTTTCCAGATTTTTTAAAACCATATACAGTAAAGGGGCACGCCTGTCTGAAACATCCGCTTCCTTCAACAGCATCGTACCCTCTTTTGTATCGCAAAAAAACGCACCCCTGATCTTGCGGGTGCCCTTCACTTCTATGTCATACTGCTCTAAAACTTCTAATTCATAATCTCTCATGGCTGCCCCCTGCTTCTACGATTCATAACTCTTTCTAATCTATGAAGAGGGCAGCCCGAGTATGCTAAATCCCAAGCTTTTCTTTTACATAATCACACAATTTTTCTCTGTCATTCATTTCCGGGTCGTCAATGACAAGCTCTAAGAGCTCACTTAACATATCTCCCATCTGCCGTCCTGGCTGCATGCCCAGCTTTAACAGATCCCTTCCGGTTACCTTAAGCTGCCTCAAGGTTACACACTGGTCATTGTAGAGTGCCTCCTGGTACAGCTCTCTCATGGCCACGATATTCTCGATCTTTGCACGCCGCCTATATGGGCTTTGAGCCTTCACGTCTGCCATTCGCACAGCCAGATAATAAGGGAATAATTCTACGCCGATCCGGTTCATGGCACGGCGCACGTTCTGGGGCGTCGCCTCTATGCGATAGTCGTGGTAACATACGAGCCGGGTCACCTTTTTTACCGTCTCATTGTCAAATTTCAAGCGTCTTAAGACCGTCCTTGCGATCTCCTCGCTGACAAGCGCGTGCCCCTTAAAATGATCACGCCCTTTTTCATCTGTCGTCTTCATCGCCGGCTTACCCATATCATGAAAAAGCATGGTCAGACGCAGGATCTTATCCTTTTTCACATTCTTTAAGGCATGGAGCGTATGATCCGCTACGTCATATTTATGATGGGGGGTGTTCTGCTCCACTCCTACCATGGCATCCCACTCCGGAAGAATCACCTTTGTGATCCCCAGTTCGTAAGCATCCTGGATCAGCTCCGGATGATTGGAGGTTAAAAGCTTCACCAGCTCCACCTGAATCCGCTCTGCACTGATATTCTTCAATGTGGGAGCCAGCGCACGCACTGCATCGGCCGTATTTTTTTCTATAGAGCAGGAAAGCTGTGCTGAAAACCTGACCGCTCTCAGGATCCGCAGTGCATCCTCAGAGAACCGCTCCATAGGATCACCTACACACCGGATCAGATGATGATTCAGATCCTTCATACCGCCAAATACGTCCACAAGACGTACCTCATCATTATAAGCCATCGCATTGATGGTAAAATCCCTGCGCTTTAGATCCTCCTCCAGATTCGTCGTAAAGGTGACCTCCTTCGGATGACGGCTGTCTGTATATTCTCCGTCGACCCGGTATGTGGTAACCTCGAACCCGTCTTTTCCGATCATAACTGTGACCGTTCCATGCTCGATCCCTGTATCTACCGTTCGGCGGAACAGCCTTTTGATCTCCTCCGGCTTCGCAGAAGTCGTAATGTCCCAGTCCTCCGGCCTGCGGCAGAGGATGGAATCCCGCACACAGCCGCCCACAGCAAACGCCTCGTAGCCATGCAGCTGAAGATTGTTAATAATCATGATCACTTTTCTTGGCAACTCTATCTTCATGTAAATCTTCCTTTCAAAAGGTGACTGCAAAGGGGTCAGACCCTTTTGCACGCCATTTTCAGAATTGTTTTACAATTTACCGCGTTTTTCTGCCGTCCGAATGGACATTCCTCCTGTTAAACCATGCGCGATAAAATTTCCTGTTCACGTTTTTGACAAGTAAATATTATAACTTGTCTTTGCTGTTCGCTCAACCATTTTAAAGTAGATTTTAATCTTTTTTCGTCATAAAATGCGAATGCATCGTCAAATATGATTGGAATTGGATCTTCACAGAGCATTTCCGCAGCCGCCATACGAAGTGAAAAGTATACCTGCTCGATCGTCCCGCAGGATACCCGGTCGATGGGGATCCGGCGGCCGTTCTCCAAAAGTGTCATGTTCAGCTTGTCATCTGCCAGCAATTTCGTATAACGGCCTTCTGTCACATCTGCTAAAATAGCCGATGCCTTCTTGTTTAAGAGACTGCCAAAGCCCTGAGTCATATTGCGGGAAGCCTCCAGCATCTTCTCCTCGGCGAGCTGAATCGCCTGGATCACTGACCGCAGGCTTTTGACCTTCCCGCTTGGAACATCCAGCTCATTCAGCTGTTCCTGGAGATTCTGAAAACGAACCTGCTTTTCCTTAAACTCTGCTTTGATCCTTTCATTTTCCCACTCCAGTTTCTGCAGCGCTGTTTTGATCTGCTGTCTTTGCTCAAACTCTGCCTTTTCCTGCTCCTTTAGCATCCTTTCCCGCTCACTCGTCTCTTCCTTTGGACTGATCTGGCTTTCCTTCCCGCCGTCCTTCCGCCTCTTAGAAGCCTGCCGCCCTCGCAGATACTTAACCCCTCCAACCATGACCAGAAAAATCCCGATTGCCAAAAACAGCCACGCCAGCACAGAGATGGCACTGCCTCCCAAAAATCCCTCCTGTGAGGAGACAAAACCACTCCAGAGACTTCCTGCAGTCCCTGCGGCTATCCCCAAGGCTCCCACAGCCATCCGGCTTTTTCCACTCCCTGTATCTGTTTTGGTCCCATCACCTGTACTCTCAGCCACTGATCTCCTGTCACCACATCCGGGATCATTCTCTGCTGTATCCGTGTCTCTCTGCCAGCTGTCCGTCCTTTCACGAACCTTTTCCTCATGGGCAATTTTCAGCCTGGCTTTCTTCTCCCAGGCCTCCTCGCTATTCCTAAGCCGGGCCAGCTTCTCCTGATTCGCTTCCAATTCCTTTTTTAACCGTTCTCCGTCATTTGTCACATACCGGCACTCCTGCCGCACAGACTCCTTTATCTCCTCCTGCTTCTCAAGCAGGCTCTTCACCTCCTGCTCCACAGACTTTCTGCGATTTTGCAGAGTTTCCATGGTTTTACCCAGGTCCACTGTGCTGCTGCCTGTCTCATAATAATTGGCAGCATAATTTTTGAGTTCTTCTGCCAATTCCTGCCCCGGTCTGGCCAAAAGCTGCCCCACCGCAACGGTATTCTCAAACGTTTCCTTCGTCATGCCTCCTAAAAGCATCTCCAGATCCCCGTCCCCGACCGACAGCTCCTCACCGTCATCCTCGCAGACAAGGCTTGCCCCCTTTGTATATCTGTCAAAGCTGCGTTCCAATCGAAAGCACTTGCCGCCGCTTGTGAAACGCATCACTCCTGCATAATAATTAGGATTTTCCCACGGCTCATAACGGCTGAACTCGTCATTGAGCGCCGCTCTTCCGCGCCCCCGCTCCAGACCGAAAAGCATAGCTTTGATAAATGCATAGATCGTTGACTTTCCATATTCATTCTCACCATAAAAAACCTGGATCCCATCCTTTAACAGGAATTCACGGTTTGAAAATTTTCCAAAATTCTTTAAGTATAGCTCCTTGATTACCATGTTCTCCAACCTTCTATCCGGCTGTTTTACTCCAGCCGGTTTTCCAATAATGCCTGCACTCCCTCCTGCAGCGCCAAATATTCCACGCTTCCTTCCTCACATCCTAAGAATCCCTCGATAAACTTTCCGATCAGATTATCTCTATTTTCCTCGTATAACTCTTCATAATGATAGGCCGCCCGGGTCTGATCCTCGATTTCCAGAATGTTTCCGTAAATATCCATATGTTCCGTGTCAAATTCTACATCTGCGTCCCGGAAACCGCGGAGTATAAATTTATAAATATTCTGAATACCGCGCTTCTCTATGGTAGACTGGATATAATTTTTTACACTGCCGTTTGTCATATTCTCGTTTACCCGCAGGGCAAGATGAATGTATTCGCGCAGGGCCGAGGGAATGAACTCAACATGTGTGCCCTTCTCCGTGATTTCTCCCCGGATGAAGCCATGCTGCCCCGTATCATTTTTATCGACAGGCTCCAGGGCACCTGCATAGACCGCCAGATCCTTAAGTACCGCCTGCGGCTTATGGATATGCCCCATTGCAATATAGTCAAACCCTGAATTTTCCAGGTCTTCCTTCCTGAGCGGTACATGCTTTTCATCTCCGCCATGCACTAAAAGGATCTCATATGGCGCTGCTGACGGCGCTTTTAAATCACAATACTCTTCCCGGATCTCCCGCGTATGGTAGCTAAAACCGTATACCGCCAGATCAAACTCCTTAAGCATGACATACCCTGTCTCACTTCCAAACAGAGGATGCACATTTTCACACCACTGATAGGTACGGTAATAGGAGCCTTTCTTGATATGATCATGATTTCCCGCGATCAAAACGACCTGTGTATGCGTTAGCGTGGAAAATAAGTAATTGACTTCCTTTAATTCGCGCAGAAGGGGCTGCCGATGAAATAAATCTCCCGCGATCAGCAAAACATCAGTCTTCTCTTCCTCACACCGGGAAATGACTTTAAAAAAGCTGTCCCATATCTCCTGTGCGCGGCCTGCACTGTAAGCTGTCCCCGCATCCGGCTGTGCCCCCAGGTGCACATCTGCTATGTGGATAAATCTCATGATGTCCTCCAACATTTTCAAATTTCCTGTATCGATCACTGTATAAAGTCAATTGAGGACGTAACCCTTTGCAGGTGTGTTACGTCCTCAATAAAAATATGTCACAGTTCACTGATCATTACAGTTCACAGTTATTCACAGTTCTCGGGAATGGCAGAACATCACGGATGTTGGACATTCCGGTCAGATACATGACGCATCTCTCGAATCCAAGCCCGAATCCTGCATGTCTTGTAGATCCATATCTTCTGAGATCCAGATAGAACTTATAATCCTCTTCCTCTAAGTTCATCTCTTTCATTCTGTTAAGCAGCTTGTCATAGTCGTCTTCCCTCTGGCTGCCTCCAAGTATCTCACCGATTCCCGGTACCAGACAGTCTACGGCTGCCACGGTCTTTCCGTCTTCGTTCATCTTCATATAGAACGCCTTGATCTCCTTCGGGTAATCTGTTACGAATACCGGACGCTTGAAGATCTCCTCTGTCAGATAGCGCTCATGCTCTGTCTGCAGGTCGGTTCCCCAAGATACTTTATATTCAAATTTATCGTTATTCTTCTCCAGAAGTTCTACGGCTTCTGTATAAGTCACTCTTGCGAAATCAGAGTTCACCACATTCTGAAGTCTCTCAAGAAGTCCCTTGTCTACAAAAGAGTTAAAGAAGTTCATCTCCTCCGGTGCATTCTCAAGAACATAAGAGATCACGTATTTGAGCATTGCCTCTGCCAGATCCATATTATCATCCAGATCTGCAAATGCGATCTCAGGCTCGATCATCCAGAACTCTGCCGCATGGCGTGTTGTATTAGAATTCTCAGCACGGAAGGTAGGTCCGAAGGTGTAAATACTTCTGAATGCCTGGGCAAATGTCTCTCCGTTGAGCTGCCCGCTGACTGTCAGGTTAGTCTCTTTCCCAAAGAAATCCTGGCTGTAATCAACACTTCCATCTGGTTTCTTCGGTACATTGTCCATATCCAGGGTAGTCACCCTGAACATCTCTCCTGCACCCTCACAGTCGCTTCCCGTGATCAGCGGTGTGTGCACATATACAAAGCCTCTCTCCTGGAAAAACTGATGGATCGCATATGCGATCAGAGAGCGCACTCTGAATACTGCCTGGAATGTATTCGTCCTAGGGCGAAGATGAGAGATCGTCCTGAGATATTCGAAACTATGACGTTTCTTCTGAAGCGGATAGTCCGGTGCGGATGCACCTTCTACTGTCACTTCATCTGCCTGGATCTCAAACGGCTGTTTCGCCTGAGGGGTCGCAACAAGCGTACCTGTCACAATGATAGCCGCCCCCACATTCTGCTTAGAGATCTCTTCAAAATTATCCATATTATCATGGTATACGATCTGTAATGGTTCAAAATAAGAACCGTCATTTACTACAATAAAACCAAATGTCTTGGAATCACGGATACTGCGGATCCATCCTCCAACGGTTACCTTCTTGTCCAGATAGTCTTCTCTGTTTTTAAATAATTCCCGAATTGTAACTAGGTCCATAACAATTACTCCTCATTTCATCTTTTTTAACCCAAAGGGTATCCTTTATTGCACATTATCACTATTATAACACCGAATCTGCCTGAAATACAATCCCGTTCTGTCTTCTTGCCTCATCTGTCACACGCAGTGTGTCTAAGGAATACCTTTGATAAGGATGCTCTACACAGCTTTCCCTCACAAGTCTTGCAAATTCCTGAACCTCATAGATCATATTATTCTCAGCAGGCGTGTATGGCAGCATCTCTCTTTTTCCATCCCGATATACGATCTCCACAGAATCCGGCATGGAAATCTTTCCTATAAGAATACTTCCCTCTTCTCCGACGAATATACTCTTATTTACAGATTCTGTAATTTTAGAGTATACTGCTTCTGCAGTCAAGTCCTTATGCTGCATCAACACGATTCCGTTTCCTTCGAAACCATTATGCAGCTTTGTGGAAAATGCCTTGACTTCTTCCGGCATTCCCAGCAGCCTGACCAACGTATGGATACAATAGACCCCGATATCCATAATCGCTGCATTGGAAAGCTCCGGATTAAACGCATTCATCACTTCCCCCTCACGGAATCGGTCATAGCGCGAAGAGTACTGGCAGTATTCCATCGTCACTCTTCGAAGCTTCCCGATCTGCGGCAGATATTCTTTCACCACATCCAGGGCAGGGTCAAAGTCCGGCCGCATCGCTTCCAGAAGTACGACCTGATTCTCTCTGGCACAGGCAAACATCCGGGCCGCTTCCCGCTCATTGACCGCCATGATTTTTTCACATAAAACATGCTTCTTATGGCGCATCGCCTCAATAGCCTGCGGACAATGTACATAGGTCGGGGTCGCTATATAGACCGCATCGATATCCGACTGCAGGAATTCCTCATAATCGGTATAGACGTGTGGGATATTATGTTTCCCGGCAAATGCATCTCCAGTCTCCTGTTTTCTGGAATATACTGCATGGACCTTCACATCAGTTACCGCAGCTGCTGCCTCGGCCAGCCAGTCGCTCACAAAATTTGTTCCTATCATTCCAAGCTTCAAGGTCAAATACCTCCATTTCACTTTTGATATCTCTCTTCTTACTTTTACTGAATACGTTTTTTCAATTTACTGCTGTTAGAATATCCATATTCTATCATAAACTTTGTGATGGTGGAAGCCCCTGGCACAATGTATTCGCAACAAACCATGTCCGTAGCAGACTTGATTTCCACATTCCTCTATGCTATACTAAAACCCGTTCCAAAGCCCTGAAAAATAAGGTCTTAAGGGCAGTTTCAAACCGTGTGTTCGAGACCTTCCACACGTAAAACAAAACTAAAGGAGATTTTAAAAATGAAAGATTCAAGAAGCAAAAAAATACTGTTCATGGCACAGGCAGCGATGATCGCTGCCATCTACGTGGTGCTCACAATTATATTCGCTCCATTTGGTTTCGGTGAAGTGCAGGTGCGTATCTCCGAAGCACTGACCATCCTCCCGGTATTTACACCGGCTGCGATCCCGGGTTTATTCATCGGATGCTTCATCAGTAATATGATTGGAGGGATTCTTCCTGATATGATCTTCGGAAGCCTTGCAACCTTGATCGGTGCTGTCTTTACCTGGAAGCTGCGCAATAAGAGCAAATTCCTTGCTCCGCTCCCACCGATCTTAGCTAACACCATCATCGTACCGTTCGTCCTGCACTATGGATATCAGATCCTGCTGCCGATTCCGTTTATGATGCTGACAGTCGGGATCGGAGAAGTCATTTCCTGCGGAGTTCTGGGGATGATCGTGTATGGGGCATTGAATAGGTATAGACATGCGATCTTTAAGACAGTTTAGGATCACTTACAGTTATATGACAGAGAAAGCATAACAGCTTTATAAAAACAGATGGATATCCGCCGCAGACTTCTTACTGCAACAGATATCCACCCGTTTTCTATTCCAATATTCCTACAAACAATTTCTTCATTTGGGCAGTACTATTTTACATATCCAATAAATGTATTTCCACTTCTGCCAGCCATATCTTCCATGTCATTCACACTCACCGTATTCTCTTCCCCGCTGTCCGGGTCAATATAAGTCACATCCGTAGTGCTGTATCCAGTCAAAAGTACCGCATGATCCGGCCCCGTCATGGCAATCACCGGAATCCCTTTGTTAATTACATAAAGCACTTGATCCAGAGTACATCCTGTCAGGTTTACCCGTTTTGCCTTATAAGCTTCCATCTGCTTTTCACAGGCCTCTAAAGAGCTCTGCCCGTCCGCTTTTTTGAAAGCTTCCATATCTGTATAATAGACCAGATCACGATTTCCCTTCTCCCAGATGTAGGACTGAGTCGAGGAAATCACAACTCCTGATACCTCTTCTGCCTTCTGTATTGCATAGGAAGCTCTGTCGTAGATCGCAACCAGTTCACCCATTCCGTAAACATAATACTTATCACTCTTCACCTTTCCGTCGAAAGCGATCGTGACCGGTTCATCCAGCATCACCTGCTTTGGCCGCAGGATCTTAGGTGACTGGTCAGAAATCCCGTCTGCATAGGTCAGCCGCATCTGTTTTTCCTTCAATTCTGTTGTATAAGACTCCAGGAAAATATTACTCTCCCTGCGTTCCTCATTATTACTGATATAGTCCTGATTAGTACCGGCATAAACATCGCCTGATTTTTTCACCCGGTTGAGCGTTACCAGATTACTCTCTATGAAAATGTCAGAAACAAATGTATCATCTGCCTTGTAAGTCTTCACTACTTTATTTTTACTGTCTCTGATCTCCACCTTGTACATCGGCAGGATATCCTCCCCCGCCGTTGTCTTGCCTTTGTCAGAGGAACGCTGGCATCCGTAAATGAAATCATTTACAACAAATCCAAGAGGCCTGACGGACTCTCCCTTTTCTGCCTCTACCTTCCTCTCCTTGCCTGTCTTAAGGTTCAGGATCGTAATTTCCTTAGCATCCTCCAAAGTTCCGTCTGTCTGGTAGGCCAGCAAATGTCCGTCATCAGACGCAGTGTACTGTCCCTCCTTAAGATCCTTTGCCAGGATCTCCTGCTTATCCTTTGCCAGGTTTACCTGATACAACTTGCCTCCTGCCAAAACATAGAGCATCTGTCTTTCATGACTGTAGTAAACCATCTTCCCAAGTTCATCCTCTGCCATAGCAAATGACTTGTTGCTCGGGATAAACGCCTTTTCCTCCACTGCATTTTTTTCAATGTCAAAATAATAGATCGCAACACCGACCTCGCCTTCATGGTTTCCCCGGTTCATATATCCGTAAACAGCAAAGGCCGTGCTTCCGTTTTTCTCCATACTGATGATCCGAACTGCGTGTTGGTCATACCGGCTTCTTACATCATGCCCTTCCCTGTTCGCAAAGCTGAATACAAGAGACAGTTCATCTGAATTTTTATTATAAGTCCAAAGATCTCTTTCCTGTACAAATGAAACAATCGTACCGTCTTTATTAGTCTCGTATAAAATATCAGTCGGGGCGATTCCGAGCAAGATTCCACTTTCATTTAATACTTTTTTGTTTCCGTTAAATACCTGGTCCATGCTTCGGTTATAGTCCAGCAGGTACACTTCATCTTCACTGAAACGGACACGGAAAAATTCTTTGATGTTATAAGTCTCCACCTCGTCCCTATCTCCGATACATGTCACCTGATATGTGGCAAGCAGGGAGGTATACACTGTATTGCTCTCCTTGATGCTCCACTCTACATCACTGGAGATCTCCGGATTCAATTCTCCCCATGTAACATGCGCGGCATCGGAATGGATCGTTACGGTCTGGTATGTCGTATTATCCCCTTCCTCATTTGGCTCAAGATAAGTCAAAAGATCCTGCGCATTCTTTTTATTGAAGGTCTTTGTATGGAAATCCTCTGCAAACTTTAAGCACTCCTTAACAGCAAGCTCCTCAGGCCTTACCACTCTGGTGTAATAAAACACATCCTTATCCTTCAGCTTTAAGACCACCTTCAGCACAGCCTCGGTAACCTCTTCTTTCAGTACACTGTTCAGATCTAAGGTCAGGGTATCCTCCGACAAGTCCTTAACCTCACTCTTTTCATAAATATCATCGCCGTCCAGGGAATAAACCTCATAATGGACCTCGTTGATCTCATTGCCGTCCTTCTCCAGATTCAATTTCAGAGTGCCATTCTTTTCCACAGGTGTGATCGTGTCACGCATGGCAGTAATATCCATATCATTGACAAATCCGGCCAATGTGTTTACATTTTTATCTTCCACCGAAAATGATATCCTGGGCAGCGTAGGATCGCCTAAATCAACGGTCAGATCTGCCGTCCCTCTATTTGTTATCAGGCTGCTTACCACGATCGCCAGAAAAAATACAGCGGTCAGGATCCCGGCCTTTATCCACCTCTTTTTTTTCATCTATCTGTCCCCTTTATTACGAATATGCCCTAATAGTATATCTCCATAACTCCCCGTATCATTCCTGGCCGGTCCCTAATAATTTCCCCAGTGTAGGATCTGCACCAAGAAATGCCTCACATCGTTTCACTGCCTCCCCGGCTTCCTGACTTACTTTTCCAGTCTTGACAGCACGCAGCAAAATATTTTTCGGGGTATGTTCCATATCAATGAACTCTAAAACCTGAGTGTCATATCCTGATGCCTCCAGATATTTTGCCCGCAGCCCATCTGTCACGAGTGCTGCAAAACGTTCCTTTAACAGACCGTAGTCCATGACCGGAGACAATTCCTCTGACCGGATCTGTCCGTTTAACTCATGCTGACAGCATGGCACGGATAGGATTACCTTTGCCTTCCAGCCCACAGCTTTTGCCAGGGCATGATCTGTAGCTGTATCACAGGCGTGGAGCGTAACCACCATATCTACTTCCTGCACTCCCTCGTAATCTGCAATATCGCCTACTAAAAATGTCAGCTTCTCATATCCATACTTTTCTGCAAGCCTGCTGCAGCGCTCGATCACATCCTTCTTCAGGTCCAATCCTACCACACGGATATCATATTTTTTCAACTCATGAAGATAGTAATACATTGCGAAAGTAAGATAAGACTTTCCACATCCGAAATCTAGTATCGTCAATTCACGCTCCTTATCGAGCTGGGGCAGGATATCCTCAATAAACTCCAGAAAACGATTGATCTGCCGGAACTTATCAAACCGCGACTTCACAATATTGCCGTCCGCTGTCATAACCCCTAAATCCTGTAAGAAAGGTACGGCAACACCCTCCGTTAGAATATACCGTTTACTCCTATTATGGGAGAGCTCCACCGCTTTTACTTCTTTCTGCTGCCGTTTCTTCTGAATTGTCACCTTCCCCTTTTTACTGATCAAAATGGTGTAATTTGCCGACCTTGTCTCCAGCTGCATCTGCCGAAACTCCGACATCGAATTTGCAAGTCTTTCCGCCGCTTCCTCAGCTCTTAGATTCTCATGGAAGGCCTGCGTCTTCGTAAAGGATTCACACTGAAAATAAAGCCCGTCTTTCATCTTGACCGGCCGCACCTTCATCTTGAGAACCCCCTCCCTGGTGCGGGGATTACTGATGATCCCCTGAATAAAATTTATATCTAAAACATCATTTAATAATTCTTGTATCGTCTCCATAGAACACTCCTTGAATCCTTCATCCTGGCTTCTTCCCTATTGTAAAGCAAAACCCACAATGGTGCAAGAATCAGTTACAGATTATACTGATGTGAAGACATTGTTTCGGCAAAATAATCTGAATATTCTGAAAACGGACAGCAAAGGGGTCAGACCCCTCCGCAGGAGGGTCTGACCCCTTTGCAATTCCTTCACGATTATCCCACGCGTGGAAACTCTATCGTTGCTTTAAACAGATCTCCATCCAAATATAGTCTGAAAACTCCGCCCTGCATCTCTGTCAGGCTTTTAGCAATAGACAGCCCCAAACCGCTTCCTTCTGTACTTCTGGAGATATCCCCTCGGATAAACCGTTCGGTCAGTTCATCCGCCGAAATGTTCAGCGGCTGCTCAGAAATGTTCTTTAAAGAGAAAATAACCTTTTCCTCCTGCAGCCAAAGATCTGCATAGACCCGGGTTCCCGGCATCGCGTATTTCGCGGCATTATTGTAAATATTCTCCAGGACTCTCCACATCCGGCGTCCGTCTACATGGATCATGGCAGGTACATCCGGCAGGCTCTGGACTACTTTCAAATTCTTAGCCTCGAATTTCTCCGTAAATTCCCCTTCTGTCTGGTTGATCATTTCTACCAGATTCACATCCATCATCTCAAGTGTAATGTTGCCGCTGCTGACCTTGGATGCCTCCACGACATCCTCTGTCAGGGTTTTCAGCCTATGAGCCTTAGTTTCAAGGATATCCAGATATCCCCGGATCTTCGGATCTTCGAAATTCTCCCGTTTAAGAAGGTCAACATAGTTAATGATGGATGTCAGAGGTGTCTTAATATCATGGGAAACATTCGTGATCAGGTCTGTTTTGAGCCGTTCGCTCTTCATCCCCTCTTCCACAGCACGCTGCAGTCCGTTTCCGATATCATTGACCATCTCTGCCATCTGAAGATTCTGTCCCTTCAAATGTTCCAGCGGAATCTGATAATCCACATTGCCGGAGGCAATCTCACGGATGCCTCGCTTGATCCGGCTCTTTGCAACCGAGCTTTTTACTACAATATAGGCTGCTCCCGCCTCTGTCAACAGCATTAAGAGAACAAAAATGTCTTCGCTGTCTGACAGCATCACAAGCCAATGAGCTGCCAAAAATACGCCTAACAGCAGGATCGCCTTGAATGTCACACTCCGGTTGCTCCAGAATTCTTTCAGGAACAGACAGATGCTTCTCAGGATGCTGCCCTTCCATACAGTTTTTGCTTTCAGCCTTCTCACCAGGCTTAAGTAACCAAATAAGAAACACAGGACCGTATAAGCTGTTAAAAATCCTATGCATATCATATCCGTTACGTTCAGGTAATTCTGAAATGTCCCTGGATATATATTGGAATACAATGACGGATAGTAAATTTCAGAAGCAGAAGATGAAATATCCCGTGTCATTACACCGCCCCAGCTTCCCCCAACCGCTAATACCGGCAAGATCCATATGAGAATAACAAATGCTGCTGCGATCTCTGTCTTCCATCTATCAAATACATTCAGATGTACTTCTCCATCCTTACCATTTCTTCCGGCAATCAATGTCATCCAGATAAGGATCCCCAGGAACAGGATCGTGCATGCGACGCTTCCCACTGCTGAAAACTTCAGGTATGGCGCATATGTCTCATACTCCTTGGCATCTGTATAAAAAGCGTCCTGTATCGGAAAACCAGTATCGACAACTGCTGCAAATATGCAGTCTACCTTTTGACTGTAATGATAAGATTTTACCATGGTACGCCATTCGCTGGCCGGTATATCCATATTCGTCTCAAACTCTGCAAGCTTAGGCCTGACGATCAAATAGCGGCCTCTGCTGTTAGATTTCATTTCTTCCAGATTTTCTTTTACATCTTTGTAATCCTTGTAATGGCTGTTATTCGTGTAGACCTTTTTCGTGCTTTCATCTACATATATATATGTGAAATTAGTGTTTCCTTCTTCCCACGCATCTCCTGTATACAGATAACGGTCCATCTGGGGTCCCAGACTATTTAAGATAGTCTGCAGATATCCGTATACCCGTGACAGCTTTCCGTTCAGTGCCGGATTATTATTCACCACCTCCAGGATATTAGCCGCCCCTACCGGTGTATACTTCTCACGCAGTGCATTGTTAAATGTCCAGCAGTCCGTGTACAGGATATCTCCCTTTTCGTTTTTTATAGAAAGAGTATCATAATAACCAGATGTATAATACCCGTGCTCCAGTTCATTCATAAATTCCTCAGAAGTCTGATTTGGAATCTCAAGACGCAGCTTTTGTTCCTGGATCAGGGATTGGAATTCATCCATATAATAGTAGTGATACTTTCCATCAGCCCTTTCACAGACAACGACATTCGTCTCATCATAATCTGCACCGTCTTCAATATACTCATTGCTCCATTTCACTAAATCTTCCAGTTCATACGCCAGCCCATTTATATTCTCCCCGCTGATCTCCCCGTTTTTTGCCAGTTCGACCACATCTACAAGCTTATCCGGGTTATATTTTCCATCGGATTCAAAATTATTCTTCATGGCGATGCCTTCCATCACCTGCCATGTGGCGTTATAAACCATATTCTTAAAGCTCTTTGATTCTTCATAAGACTTGCCGGATGTCTCAAGAAACTGTCCCGTCCAGATACCACCTGAAAAAAACATGATCACAACCGTACATAATACAGCAGTCACTGCGGTTATATGCGCAAGCAGGAGAAGAATCCCTTTGGTCACCGGTTTCTTATACCAGTTCTTCATAAAACTCCTTTCTAGCCTTTTTCTATCTTATAGCCCACACCCCATACCACTTTTAAGTATCTGGGCTCCTTTGGATTAATCTCAATCTTCTCCCTGATGTGGCGGATATGCACGGCTACCGTGTTGTCCGCTCCGATTGCATTCTCATTCCAAATGGATTCGTAGATCTGATCGATAGAAAAAACTCTCCCTTGATTTTTCATTAATAATAATAGAATGTTGTATTCGATCGGTGTTAACTTTACAGCTTCTCCATCCACCGTGACCTCTTTTAAGTCATCATTAATCGCAAGACCGCCAACCTCATATACCTTCTCCGACTTCTCCTTCACGGTTCCGCCAAGCTGAGTATATCTGCGCAGTTGAGATTTGACTCTTGCAACAAGTTCTAATGGATTAAATGGCTTTGTAACATAATCGTCCGCACCTACATTCAGTCCCAGGATCTTATCCGCATCCTCTGATTTAGCAGACAGGATTATGATCGGGATACTGTTATTCTCACGGATCTTAAGGGTGGCTCTGATCCCATCCAGCTTCGGCATCATTACATCCAGCACAAGCAGGTGGACCTCCTCTGATTCCAGGATCTTAAGGGCTTCCACACCATCATACGCCTTGAGTATATGATAGCCTTCCTGGGTTAAATATATCTCGATTGCTTCTACGATTTCCTTGTCATCATCACAAACTAAAATATTGTACATTTTTCATCACCTCCCCTACAGTATACATGATATCTTGGAAATTTTAAAACTCATTGGGGAAATTCTTAGGAAATTATTAAAATAGGATTACTCTAACAGCTTGCTTATTTTCATTTTGTTTCTTTCCATATTTTTTTCTTAAATTTCATTTACCTTTCTCTCATAAAATGGTATATTCAATTCATAGAGAATTTAGGTATTTATGTACTCAAAAGACGTGTATCCAACTGATGTTCTGCCAACAGGCTTAACATAAAATGCTGTGCACTGGTACAAACACAAGGAGGTTACTTTATGAAAAAGAAAATCTTGGCACTTTTAATTTCAGGTATGATGGCACTGTCCTTAGCTGCATGTGGAGGCGGGGGATCTAAGGCAGATAATAAGCCTGACCAAACAAAAGAGGAAACCAAAGTTCAGGAAGAAAAGAAAGAAGAGCCCAAAGTTCAGGAAGAAAAGAAAGAGGAGCCCAAAATTGCAGAAGAACATTATGAGATCGACCTAACTGCAGGAAACTATACTGCTGGTGTTGATATCCCGATAGGAACATATAATATTACTGCCACTGGCGGAAGTGGTAATGTTTCATCGTCAAACATGTACTCTGGAGGATTAAATGCTGTCATGAGTAATCCGATAAAAGAAGGCATTTCCGTGGATTCCTACAATGGAGTAAAGCTGGACAAAGACGTCGTTTTAAGCTTGCGTGGCACAGTCTCTATACATATGGTATCGGAAAATGCGCAGGTAGCCGGCGTTACTCCGCGAACCGTTGCCGATGCAACACCAATTGATTTAACTTCCGGGAATTATACAGCAGGAACCGATTTCCCGGCTGCAACATACAACATCGTTGTAACTAGCGGGAGTGGTAATGTCAGTTCCGACAATATGTACAATGGGGGACTGAATGAAGTTATGGGGATTCAGGCAGACCCAGCCCTTTATATTCCTCAATTTAATAATGCTGTGTTTGAAGAAGGTAATGCTCTTAAAGTCTCAGGTGTTTCGATTCAGCTCGTTCCTGTTGGTGAATAGATTATAGGACTTTTCGATTCTCCTATTAGCGGGAAAATATAGTAAAGTGTCTGCCTTATAAGAAATTGAATGTGCTCTTAAGAAATTTGATCTACGGCTGTAATGCATTCATAATATCTTACATTTTAAGCCTGGAATCCTCCTGTGATATACTCACTGTGATTCCAGGCTTATCTTTTAACTAATTTTAATCTGCAGTGCCTCAAGACGTTTCGACAATCCATATGTCCCAGCCTCTCCACCCTTTATCCAGACAGACCAGCCTTCACCCTGGACATGATATCTGATATAGATATCCATCCCATCAGGCAGCCCCTCGGCTTCCAGTCTGACTGCTTCTAAACGCAGGCTTTTCCCTACTGTGCCGATCACTGTATCCTTTGTAATGTATCCGTAATCAATCGTACCGATATTTTGAATATGAGCAGATGCCTTTAATCGGACACCGGACATTTTAAGATCGATCTTAAGTGCCTCGAGACGCTTTGACTTCCCGGTAACCCCGGCTGTCTGTCCATCTCTGACAACCGGCAGCCATCCGTAAGACTGCTGATGTACGCGATAATTCAGACGTTTTTCTGCATATGCAGCTTTTCCGGGAATCTGCCGGGCTGTATCCTTGACAGGGCCTCCAGATATAGATCTGCCAAGGATTCCCGAAGCGATCGCGTCTCCGCAGGCGTTAGCATCCCACAAATTCGCATCGTCCTTGTCATCTACAAAGCAGCACTCTACCAGTAATGCGGGAGATAGGGTGCTGTTTAAAACATATAACTCCTGTGAGTATTTTACCCCTCTGTTATGAATTTTTAATGTCTTGGACACGCTGTCGCAGATTCGCTGTGCAATAACCGCAGTACCACTGTCGTAGCACCATACTTCTACCCCTCCAGTGCTGTGATCCCCTTTATAATCTCCCCTGCCTGAATTGAGATGGATGGATATATCCAGATCTGCGGCATGCATGTTACACTTTGCTACAATTCTTGCTAGATTCGCATTCACATCACAGTTTGTATCATCTGTACAGTCATAAACTGTCTGTCCTGCTTTTCGGAGTGCAGAAACAACCCGATTTTTCACGAGCCTGTCCTCAACAGACTCCTGCAGGATCCCTACTGCTCCGTATGCACCTTTTCCCTGCGGGCAGTGTCCTGCATGTATATTATATATTGCCATAAATACTCCTTCCTATTGTTATGTTAAGAGGTGAAAAGAGGACGATATTACTCGCCCTCGGAATCTCTTGGATTTTCATATGTAAGTGCCTGACGGCTGTCTGATAGTCCAATTGTGGTCGGGTCTGCCACAACCCCGATGATTGTCAGTACTCCAAATAAAGCGTTGATTACAGCCAGCAGTTTGTCTCCTAGTTGTTTAAAATCCAGCGTGTAGCCAAATACGGCAGCCACCGCCTGTATCAATAGGATAATCGCTGGGATAAGGGCTGCCCAGAATGTTCTATTTCTCAACCTTACCGTCCAATTAATTTTCTTCATCATTTATAATAGCTCCTTTTCTTATATGCAGCTCCTGAATCTCATCATACATTTTTGTAATCATACCATTTCCCCCAAGTGCGTGATAAGCCTCATACATTTCACAGAAATTTTGATAAGCATAGGAAGGAATACATCCCAAGGACATATATTTATCATGATATGCTATCAGCTGTACACGCAGGAGGAGCATTGTCCCCTTTCCATTTGCATCCCTGTCTCTTTTCTGCCTTTTCAGAAGCCATACAATATATCCTAGTAAGATAGGTAGCGCAATGATGTAGGTCTGCATAAAGAATTCATTCAATGGAACATCCCCTTTCTTAACCTATATAGAAGATAACATTTTCTCCCTCTATGCCTTTATCTAATTAAAAGTTACTGTAAAGGATAGAATTTTAACTTATTGTATGTTTTACTATTAGTTTCAATATTTTGAATGCGCATTCCTTTCTTTACAAATGTACTCGTAGCATTGTTGTTAATACATCCGACACTTGTTGGGGATGATTGAAGAACATATATAAAATTAGTGGCACCAGTCCCATATAATCTTAACGCGATATAATGATTTGCCCTATAGTTCGCTTCCAAATATAAATATCCGTCAGATGGAAACGTGTATGATGTGTTGTTGATCAGATTAACAGGAGCCCCTAGATTATTTCCGACATTTATCCCATCCAACTTTTTCTTATCTCCAGCCGACATGAACCCATTTGCCCCTTGAGTAGCCACACTATGTCCGTGGGAAGCTGCTGCTTTTCCGGCGATCTGTGTAGTATGGGTAGCAATCTGCGAAGCATTATTCGAAATCTGCGTTGAAAGTGCCGCTATTTTATCAAAAAGGTTATATTGTGTTCCATTCCCATGAAGTATTAACGCTTTATAAAATTCCGCAATCATATCCACTTCCAGCTGATCCTTCTCACTAACCTTCCCCACTCCGATTCCCTTTCCAGTTGAACGGAAATCCATCAGTGTAAATCCACTGCTAATATCTACTGTTGCCGAGGATGTAGTAAAAAAATCAGTAACCTTCAATCGTAAAGTGTAAGAGGAATCAACACTTAACAGATCATCCGCAATATAAGTACTGTTATAAGAATAAACACTATTACTTACTACCTCTGTCCATGTAGTCGTCCCGTTTTTCTGGAGTTCTACTATAAAGTTTTTTGTATTTTTACTACCCACATCAGACACGTTAAAATTCATAGAGATACACATAGATGTCCCCTGTTCATCAAAAGTTCCCGATGAGTTGCACCTGACTGCCGAAAATGTGATAATTGATGGATTTGCATATGCTAATACGTTAACTGTCTGCGTTTTAGTCGCTGTCCTTCCTCTGCTGTCCGTCACCGTAATTTTAACTGGCAAACTTCCTGATGAGTCTATAATCCCTGTCGTAAAACTATTCCCAGAATATACCCTCCCCCCAACTTCTGTTTTATAAGCCGTAACCGAACTCCCCTGTACTCCGCTTGCAGATATGGAGATCTTAAGCTGACTCTTGTGCTGTACATAAGCCCCGAACTGAGCATTCAGCCCAGCCACCGCCTCTGATACCGCAACAGTTCCAACAGAGGGGATCATACTTGACGGTACCGTTGCTGTAAAATTCACAGTTTTAGTACCGATCAAAGTCGAACCATTGTATGTTTCACATGTAATAGCACCTATACCGCTTGTTGCATTCGGTATCTGCGCTGCCAGAGATGCAGGCAGCGTCCAGTTTTGGGACGCCCCGGCAGCCGTCGCAATTGTCCCCGATGCACTACCGAATTTATATGTCAGTTTATGTGTAAATGAACTGCTGGCCCTCGGAAGGTTAATAGTAATCGCACTCCCTGCGTTCTGACTGGCCGGTGAGAGTGTAGGAGTTGTAGCTCTTGGTATCGTTGAAAGAGCTGCACTTCCTGAACCCGTCAGTGTCCCCGGAGAAACCCCAGCGCCAAAATAAATCGTACCGGACATGTTGATCGTCTTTTTACCATCTGCATTATGCGTGACTGTAAAGCTCCTCCGTGCAACCTCTTTCCACACATTCTGTCCAAAACTCCAGTTATATGTAAACTTGATGTTTCCGGTTGATTGAGAATCTACTTTGATATTCCAATAAGCATCACCCGTCAGGTTATAACCATAATAGGAATAATCTGTACGCCGGAAATCAAATGCAACGGTCACATAACTCGTATTATTCGCAACGTTCACGTTCGTTTCACTGATCAGGCGCATCCGTGTTTCATAATTTCCCATTCTATCATCACCTTACCTTTCCAAATGAGAGATTTCCATTTTCCCTCGGCGTAAATGCGAAGTTTCCAATTGACAAAGACTTCAGGATCTCAGCGTCTGTTATATACATCCTTCTATTGCTGATATAGGCGACCTCATTTCCATTCTCCAAAAAAGAAATCCGGTCGTTTATCATCTTCAAGGTAAGCATTTTTCCTTCCTCGCCTATGACAATTGCGCCGTCAATAAAACGAATGTATTTTTTAATTCCATTAAAACCAGAATCCGTCTCGCTTATGAGCTCATTCATATTTTTAGTAAGCTGCTCGAAATTAAAGTTAAATTCGTTATTTGTCTGCTCAAACTGTGTATTTACATTTCCAATCAGATAATCAACATCCTCTTTGGAATACGTCTTCTCTCCAACCTCGATCACAACCTTGTCATACGCTTTATCGATTTCAGCATATACACTCTGATAAATAGTCTCTATGACCTGAGACTGGTCATTCACGATCTCCCAGGACGATGACGCACTATTATAATGCTTCATCAATGGCGGTGTAATTGATGTGTCACACCACAGCTTCGTTTTATCTGAAGGCTCCGTGCTGCTAACAATGGCCGCGTCCTTTCCATTTTCCCCCTTGATCTTCGTCCAGGAGTACTTACCGGCATCTGTACTGTCCGCAGATGTATAGTCCGTATACTGTCCGATATACAGCTTGTTCGCACTGTCGGTGGTAGAAAAACCTGTTTTACCGTCTGCACTGTTTGCATAGGCAACATGCAGATACGGGGTTTTCCCATCAGCACCCTTAGGCCCCTGAATTCCCTGTGACCCATCTGCGCCTTTTATCTTGCTCCAGGCATACTTCTTAGGGTCTGTACTGTCTGCTGCCGCAAAATCCACATACATACCAACGTATTCCCGGTTACTGTCCGAGATTGAAAAATCCTTTGTGCCGTCTGCGCTGTTGGCATAAGCGATATGCGTATAACTGGTTTTTCCATCCATACCTTTCGGACCCTGGATTCCCTGATCGCCTTTCGGGCCTTGCAATCCCTGCAGCCCGCGCTCTCCCGGATCTCCTTTATCTCCCTTCGGGCCCTGAGCACCTTGTTCTCCCCGGCCTCCGTACACTCCTGTCACTCTCGGTGTTGTATGATCTGCACTTCCATCTGTATAAACATACACTTCATAGATCCAGAGGTAACGGTTTTCCTCTGTCATAGTCGGGATCGTAGTCTGCCACCCCGAAGTTTCCGTCGTAATTCCTGTATCTTTCGTTGAAACGAGATAGTAGGCCTTTCTCTCTTGTATCCCTTTACCCGGTTCACCTTTCTTTCCTGCATCTCCCTCAAATTTATGCCATTTGTAATCCGAGGTCTTGTCTGAATCCGGCTGATAGAAATCCACATACATTCCAATCCAGCTTCCCAAGCTTTCCCCTGAATTCTCTGTGAACGTATTTCCACCGTCATTTGAATACTTAATATGAAGGTATGAAGTGTTTCCATCCTCTCCATTTACTCCGGGAATCCCGCGGTCTCCTTGTGGACCTTGTGTCCCCTCAAGCTGCTGCCATTGATAAACAGCCGGATCTGTGGAATCCTCTTCATTAAAGTCCACATAGGTTCCAATATACTTATCCGGAGTCTTGGTCATCTGAGCAGAGGACGGTGACTTCACCGGGCTGTACATCACATGGAAATAAGATGTCCTTCCAGGACTTCCTGACGGTCCTGCAATACCCTGCTCTCCTTTCATACGGCACCATTTATAATCTTTCACATTCAGGGAGGCTTCCTCAACCTCATCTGTCCTGACACCGATATACTCCCCCGGTGTCTCCCCCTGATCCGCTGTGAATGTCTTCCCGCCATCATCCGAATATTTCACATGAAGGTACTGGTTCCGGCCATCCACACCATCCACCAGGTTCGACACAGTTACTTCGCAGGTTCCCCTGATCTTCCCTGCCTTATCAGAGGCCTCACACCGAAACACAGCCTTTCCTGATATGTCCTTTGCATAGACTGTTATACTCTTGCCTGCTGCTGCCTCCTCCCCGTCCTTCATCCAATGGATTGTAAGGCTGTCAGTCATGTCCTTTCCGACATCCATGACCAGCGCAGTCAAAGTCGTTTCTCCTTCCCCATTTCTAAAGATGATCCCGTTATCTGACACTATAGAACAGGCATATACCCTGCCGGCAGAAATCAGTTCATCCATTTTCCGAAGCAGTGCAGGATCGACCTGGCTCTGGAGTTCCTTGAAATTACTGAACGTAGTCTTGTTGTTGGAAGGATCTGTAAAACTCCTCTGCTGTTCTGTGACTCTGGCTTCCAGATATAGTTCCGGCACATACTCCTGGTCTACGATCGTCACTGTATCACCGATATCTGTATCAAAATATCCATCTACTTCGTAGCTTACCTGAGGTACACAGTTTTTTCTCAATTCCGCAAGAGCCTGCTCATATAAAACATTTACGTTATCTGCATCACAATCCCAGATCTGGGCAATATATCTTTCGTTTTCATTTGCCAGCAGATTGGACGGAAAACGGTCTCTCGCCTGGACAGCATAAATATTCCTTTTCCCTGCAGGACAGGTAAACTCTACCTTTCCTTTTGCATCATATTCGGTCTTATTGATGCTGCTTACTGTAAGGCCATCCTTCCCAACAGGGCGGATGGCTGTGTACAGTTCCGTAATATCAGATGTCTTCGTAATTCCGGACACGTTTTTTCCATACCGCAGGATTGTGTCGGTCCGGTCTGTTCCCACTCCCTGCACCACATCCGTATGCTCCTTATAGACATTCAGTATGATACTGTTAAGAGAGTAATCCGGGTTGAGCTTTGGAACAAACTCCACCTCTGCCCCAAATACCTCTGCCAGGGAAAAAATCCGCGCCAGCATAGACTCTGTTCCTGTCCATTCATGCTGAACAGACTTGCCTGATACCTCGTTGATGCCAAGAGCCACAACCTTTTCATAATCAAACACCTCCAAATACTGTTTGAAGGTCATGGCATTGGATGCCTTGTACTCCTCTTTCTGCTCATTGAGCAGTTCGAAGTTTAAGGAATAGGCCTCTACCTCGATCTCATTCTCATCACTGGTCACGCGCATAATGTTCAGGTAGAAATCCTGATTCCGGTACCGAAATGCCAGCTTATTCCCCTCTGTTAGATATCCCGCATCCATATGTCTGGAACTCGTTTTAAAAGAATATGTATTTGCAGATCCTTTCAGATACTGGTGTAATTCGTCTTCATAATAGTGCATTGCCTCCGGAACCGTATTATCTAAGAAGGCGCATACTTTATCATATGTATTTAATACTGCGATTCTTATATTCTCCATTATAAATATGCCTCCCTTATCTTAGCTTCTGCTGTGGGGCCAGGACTGCTGAAATCAGAATGGTAAAACTGTACCTTCGTCTCCCCCGGCGGTGCCAGGAAATAACTGCTGCCTACCTGCTCATCATCCAGGCTTGCCACACCATCCACATACACCTTAGTGGCAGAACCGTCTACATAGACCGTACTATTGGCCCTGTATCGGTTCGGAATATCATACCAGTATTTCACACGGTCCTTCTGGAACAGTACATTGTGGAAATACATCCTGGAAACCAGATTTCCCCCTCCCAAGGCTCCCCATTGTCCCAGGAAAATAGTAACTGTCGCTGCCTTTTTATTTGCCAGCGCAGGAACACGGAATTGGTACTTTCTGCCTCCAAAATAGAATTCGAACAGTTCCCCGCTCTTTCGTATATAAATATTGCTGCCTGAACCATTTGCAGTTACAGATTTATAATTCGGCTCATAGACGATCCGTTTCTTTTCCTGCAGCTGGATCATCATAATAGCGTTGGCCCGATTCGCATTTGTTGCCTTTTTAAAAATATGGATGGATGCCAGGTGCTGCCCTGCCTCGTCCCCGACTACAAATTCCAGAAGCCCGGTCTGTGGAACTCTTCCGGTTTCAAACCAAATATGCGACTGCGCCAGAAAATTCGCTGCCCCGGTTTCTCCGCTGGAATCCGCCGGTAATGTTACCATCTTGCTCGCTCCATGCCAGTTGCTTCCGCTTCCTGCATTATTGAGTGCAAGCACCTGCTGCCCGTTTATGGTCACCGTCTTGAACGTCCCGTTTTTCGGGAAATTCTCTGTCAGGACACCCTGGCCGTCTACCATTGCGCCCATTTCTGCTGCATTCCTGTAATTGACAAGCACCTGAGATTTCTGCCTGACTTCTGCATCCACCTCATCCGGTGATCCAAGCTGTATCACCCCATGCTCACTCACGATCCCAATATACCCATTCTCATGATTATGCCTGATCGTATAATCAACCGGAACCGCCTTCGTTCCATTGTTCACGATCACCGCTTCCAGTACTCCCTCACTGTTGGGGGCTGCCTGGAAGGTCTTTTCAACCACAGAATATTTATACGGGTCTGCACAATAGATATCAAAGCTTGAAACTACATTCAAAAGTCCCTCGGGAACCGCCTCCACCGAACTCTTTGTTCCGATAAAATATTTATCCGGTTCATCATAGAACACGATTTTGGCCTGCTCCTGATCCAGGATCAGACTCAGCTTATTGAATTTATCCCTGAATTCCTCCGGTGTTTTTGCCGTTAGGCTGTAAGTCACCGTGATCACTCTTGTCGTATTTCTCTTACCCTGGAACTGAGCCCCGTCTTCATTTCCGATCTGACGTTCTATAATTTCAGATTCCAGTAACTCCCGTCCCACAACATGCAGGGTACGGTATCCCTCGATCTCATTTTCTATATATTTATCATTCATGCTTACAGCTTCGGCAGGGAGGGATCCCTTGCCTCTGCTGTATTCTATGGTATCTACAAAACTATACATATGCCCCTCCTTACCTTACGCCGCTTATATATCTTCTAACCTTTTCTTCTTTATCATTCTTTTCTCTCACATATCGTGCACTGCCATAGCCTACTTCTCTTCCATCCATAATACTTCTCACTTCTGCATTCACATAGACTGTCGGATGATATGTATAATCATTTTGCAGCTCCTGGTTTCCAAAGAAATGATTTCCCACGGAAACACCCTCAAAAGCCGGAACGTCTGGAATCGATACCAGTTCCTCACTGACACCTCTGACCAGGTCGCCCATAGACGCAATTCCAATCGCAAATCCCTCACCTATAAAGCCTCCAAGCTCCTTAAATACTCGTGAAGGGCTGCCGATCCTGGCCTTTGCGATCACGGCTTTTTCTGCCGCAGCCGCTAATTGGTTCGCAACAGCCTGAACCTCACCTAACGCGGTTCGCATTCCATTTGCCAGCCCGATTCCTATATATAAGCCACACGAAAATGCTCCAATTTCTGCCGTTCTCAGTGCATTAACGATGGAAGTCGAAATATTCGCTGCAATGATAACTGCCCTCATGATACCGGTAGAAAACATTGTCGTAAAATTCGTACCTGCCTGTGCTCCCAGTGCGGTTATCTGACTTCCCAGCATCGTTGCAGCCATCGTGATAGCTGCGAATGCCGCCAGTATAGGCCCGATATCCAATGGAGGGATCACCAGTCCGCTGAACGCCAGTGTTATCATAGAAATACTCATTGCGACGCTCAGAGAAAGTACACTTAACTGCATCAGTAATCCATTCAGCATGGCTGCCGATGTTGCTGCACTCATGATAGCCGCATTAATGCCACTCATTCCCGCTGCTGCATTCAGAAGGCCTTCGCCTTTACCGGCGATTTCGCCAAGTCCAAGAGCAACTGATCCAAGAGCCTTTACAACATCCCCGATTGACAGTCCCGCAATCCTTTCAATCCCGATTGCCACCAATTCGAATCCCATTCCGGCATTCAAAGCTGATTCGCCAATTGCACTGATGACGTCAGCAATAGCTTCCAATATACCGGTCAATCCTCCGCTGATTGAATCAATCACCCCGGATATCCCCTCCGTTATGGTCTTAAATCCCTCGCTGATCGAATCAATCACTTCGCTGATAACCTCTCCGGCTATCTGTATGGCATTAACAAGCACCGTTCCTATGACAGTTACGATCTGCGTCACCGCACCGACAATTACCGGTACCAGACTCGCAAATGACGCGATGATCATAGTGACTGCCACGGCGATGGCGAATGCGATCTGCGTCACCGTATTTCCCAGCTGACTGAGAAATGGTGTCAGTGCTTCGATCATAACCGATGCCATGGCCATTCCGGCTCCTACCATTAAAACAGTTGCACCGAATGCCAGCATTCCCGGGATCGCCCCTGTAAGATAAGATCCAAATGCTGCAAAGACCATTGCAAGCGCCGCTACAACGATCCCGAACATTCCCATCGCAACCGCACCTTCGGTCCCTGTCATCGCGATCGGAACCATAGCCAGTGCCATAAGGGATACCGCCGCCGCAAAAGCCATGATGCCCAGCATACTTGCCTGTAGGTTTTTACCCATGTTACCCAAAACAACTCCCAGGCTGGCTACAACTGCTCCAAATGTGAGAAGAGGTACTACCGCTGTCACTCCCAGCTCCGCTAATGGCCGCAGAGCAAGAGCAAGACCGGCCAGCGCACCGATGATCAATGCGATCCCTGCACTTTTCTGAAGCGAATTCAAACCTGTTTTCAAAGATGTGATACCCTCATTTGCCTTTTTGCTGCCATCCTCGTTCTCTTTCTCAGACGACGACAGCCCCAGAAAGCTCCTCGTAAGCTTTCCAAGATTGCTTTTTTCCAGTCCTTTGAATGCGCCTGTCAGTGTCTCAACAGCCGGTGCCATGGCCCGAAAAATCTTGAACCCCTTGACTGCTGCCAGCAAGACTGGCAGATTTTTAAGCACTGCAACTACCTTATCCGCGTTGTCCTCCAAAAATCCGGCAAACGTTTTCAGACAGTCTCCTGCCACACTGACGGCATCTCCAAACCCTTCAATACTTTTATCCGATCCAAACTTGCCAAGTACTTTTCCCAATTCTGAACCGATCGCCTTAAATGCATCACCAAATGCACCGGGCACACCGGACATATTTTCTATAAATGTATCAAAATATTTAGAGACCGTATCCACTAAGGAACCAACGGCTGCCCCAAGTGCTTCTCCATCAATCTGGCTGAAAGAGTCTGTCAGCTTACTGACTGCCTTGATCCCAAAGGACGACAATTCCTCGTATGCCGGCTGAAGCTTTGTACCGACAGTTTCCTTCAGCCCATCCATTGCCTGATCCACAGTATTGAACTGAGAGGCCAGATTTGTGAAATCCACATTTGTCCCCGCTTCTGCAACTGCATGAAAGAAATCCTCTGTAACGATCTGGCTGCCCTCAATACTCTTAACCATTTCATCTGCGGACATTCCCATCGCCGCAGCAACTGCGGATGCCCCTCCTGGTATCTTATCCAGAAGAAGTTTAAAGTCCTCCAGTTCAACCTTGGGCTTGGCAGCCATTTTTGCCGCCTGCTCACTGAGTGACATGATTGCCTGCTGAGGGCTTTCTGTAGCCGCCGCCAATCCCCCAAGACCTTTCGCAAGCCTGCCTGTATCTTTTAGTCCGGCAGACGCAAGCTGTGCATAGGTGCTTGTCATATCAGACGCTGTATACACTGTCTGTAATGCAAAATCCTGTAATTCCTGTTTTATACTTTGTATCTCAGATGCTGCGGCACCATTCATCTGCATATTCGTTTCAAATACCTTCCATGCAGAACTTGCCGTCTGCATATCTCCAATGATTCCAGTAATTCCACTATTGATCGCAGACATCGCAGTCGTTCCTAGAGACGCAATCGTCTTAAATCCCAGCCCACTGGTCATTGCTGCTTTTAATTTTTCTGCGCTTCCGAGGACACTTTCCATAACCTTACTAAAATTATCGTCTTCTGCTTTCTCTTTCGTTACGATTTCTACTATAATGTTAGTATCAATTCCTGCTTCTGCCTTTACAACCGCATTGCTCATTTATGTGTCCTCCTTTCTCAGCAGCTTTCCTATACCTGAAAACCTCCCATTTTTCTCCTTCTTTTTCCCGGATACCCTTTTCAACTCCTTCTCATAATCAAAAAATTTATCAAAACGGTTATACACCGGCTTTGTTCTACCTTTACCGACAGGACGTTCAGCCTGTACCGCAAAGTCTAGATAAGCCTGCCTGTGGATGTAATAATCCCGGTCTACCATCTGAAGCCGGAATGCCTCCATCCTCATTTCATATTCTGGGATTGTCATTTGATCCACCTGCGCCAAACTTTGAATACCAAGATAACGGAAACAGTCAATGGCGATCCGATGGTAGGTTTCCTCGAAGTCTTCTATGCCTTCTTTGCCTTCTTCATTTCCTTCTCCACTGCTTCCATCACGCTTTCCGTCACCTTTCTGGTAGCATTGGCTGTCTTCAAGAAACCCAGCACCTTTTCGAAAACCTCATCAATATCCGTATCTGCCTGATCCACAAACTCATCGAGTGTCTTTCTTGTTACCCTCGGTTCACAGCCTAAATTAGCAGCGTCCAGCACATCAACCAGCGCCTCCACATCACCGTCGATCAGCCTTGCTACATTGTAACGAAGTCCAATGTTCTGCTTGACCCCCTGCATCCCTTCTACCGGGACTGAAACCTTACGGTTCATTTCACGAAGGAATCCCATTCCAAAGTTAAACTGTACTACCTGATTATTTACTGTTAATTCATACATCTGCCTGTCCTCCATTTTTCAGTCATTTTCCGGCAGGGGATATCCTCCATCCCCCGCCTTATCTACTGTTTCTTATTCGTTTGCCGGTGCCGCTTCCTTTGCAGTATCCTTAAACACATAGGATGCAAGCTCCTGCTGTGCGTCTGTAATCGTTGCAAATCCTTTCACTCCGGTTCCTTCGATTCCGAACTCCAGAGTCGCCTCTGCGTGATCCTCAGAGTTGGATGCTAATTCAAAGCTTGTCACGAATCCCTGGAAATATTTTGCCGCATATTTGCCGGCCTCATCTCCTGTTCCCGGGTTGTCCAGGTTCACTTCCCAGATTTCCACCTTTTCACCTGTGTCAAGCGCTGTCTCCAGCTTATTGATCATTTCATCATTCTCATTTGCAAAAAGAGCGGTTGTACTGAGTTCAACCTCTGCCTCCTGCGGAACACGGATCACCCCGTCTTTTGTTGCTACGGTATCTGAATCTCTTGATTTAGAACGGCTGTTTTCTGTTGTGAAAGCAATCGCCGTTGCTGTGCTTGTCTCTGCATCCTTTAAAATACGGTATAAATAAACAATTCTTTTTCCTTTAATTACGCTCATGTTAAATCCTCCTATAAAATATCAAATACTAAGTTTACGCTTCCCCGCCAAAGTGGAGGGTCTGCTGTTTTGTCCCGGGTAATCCTGATGCCTGAATCATTGACTGCAAGCGACACCCTGTGTCCGTATGAATCAGACAACACCATCGCCTCATTCAAAACTTCGCTGCACACATCTGACACATTCTTCCGGTTCTCCCCGGTATCCCAGATATTAAGACTAAAAGATACTTTGGAAATATTTCCGTTTTTTGTACTTATGTAGTCCGTTTCAAAATCCCCAAAATCTGCAAGTGGATATTCAGCATCTGTCATGGGACGGCTTTCATAAACTCTTCCTGCAAGCCGAACTGATAAAAAATCCCACAAGCTGTCATGTAGTGCCTGCTCTGCTGTTTTCATCCGGTTACCTCCCGCTCCTTCTTGTGCACTTTTCGTGCTCAATCGTGGTAAAAAAAATTCTCTTCCTGGCCATTTTTCAGTTATAACTATCACATACCGCCCTGATTCATAAAACTGCTTTCAGGTTCGAGTACGTTTTGTGCACACTTATATAATACACACACCCTGCTGTTTTGTCAAGCACACTTTGTGCACTTTTTTATTTACTTTTAAACACGTCTCGTGTATAATACAATTATCAAAGGAAAAGGGTGTGTACAAATGGCGGATTTTGCAAAAGTATTACGTTTATTAAGAAACAAAAAAGGATTCTCGCAGCAGGAGCTTGCAGATTCACTTGGTATTTCCAAGAGTGCAGTTAATATGTATGAGCGCGGAGAACGGCAGCCTAATTTTGAAACGCTGGAGTTGATTGCTGACTATTTTAATGTAGATCTGGACTATTTATTAGGCCGTACCAGCCAGACGGTCCATGCTACAGAGCCGGTTACAATTGCTGCCCATCTCGATACTGAGGATCTGACTCAGGATGAACTAGATGATGTTGCTAACTATATTGCATTTATAAAAAACAAAAGAAATAAGTAAAGTCCTGATTATTGTACATGAGGTTTTGTATAATAAGTAAACAGGAGTTGGTTGAATGAATAAATATGAAAAGTTGTTAGACAAGGCTTATAAAGCCGGAATCGATGTGGATGAGGATTTCCCATTTAACGGAAAGATCTCCGGTCTATATGTGGACGGTAACATCGCTCTGTCAGATAAGCTCGATACCTCCGTGGAAAAGGGCTGCATTATGGTAGAAGAGCTTGGTCATCACTATACTACCAGCGGAAATATTACCGATATGTCCAAAGCAGAGAACAGAAAACAGGAATACCAGGCCAGGCTTTGGGCCTACAATGAGCATATCGGTTTAAAAGGATTGATCGCCGCATATGAACACGGATGCCATAATAGTTACGAGATTGCTGAATATCTTGAGGTTACAGAGGAATTCCTTCAGGAGTGTATCTGCTGTTACCGTGAAAAATATGGCGTTGCCGCCACGATCGACAGCTATTGCATCATGTTCATCCCCCATCTGGCAATCGGAAAAGTTTTAAAATGATCAACTGCCAGACACTATTGTTTCATAAAATGAGAAAATCCGGCTGACTTCTCTTAAGCCGGATTTTCTCATCCTATATCTCCCTATGTATATATCTATGTACTTACTCTTCTCTTAGGATCCCCTGCACTACCCGTTTCGTCCTGGGCAGCCAGAACTGCACGAAAGGACCTGTCAGGAAAACAGCCACAATCGTTCCGACTCCCACTGTCCCTCCAAGCAAAAAGCCCAGCACAACAAAGAAAAGATCACAACCAACTCTGACCCATCTGAATTCCACGGATGCGATCTTATCCGATAAAATGATCGCCACCAGATCATTCGGCCCTGTCCCTGCATTGCTATTGATCACGATGGACATTCCTGCCGATAAAATCACACATCCCAAAACCATGCTGACCACCCGGACCGGCATAGCCGCATCCCCATTGATGTATCCACCGAACATCCATGTGAAAAGATCAATGATCGGTCCACCGCAGAACGCGCACACGACCGTCCCCGGCTTTACATATCCCTTCGTCGCTGCCAGCATGATCACCATCAGAATACACAGCACGATCACATGCACTGTCCCCACAGTCAAATGTACTGTCCGTGACAGGCCCTGTATGAAGACCGTAAAAGTATCCGTCCCCAGTTCCGACAGCAAAAACAGCGTTACTCCTAAATGTGCGATCGTCAGTCCCACCAGCAGTATGACCAGTGCCTTTGCCCAGCCCTTCGCATCTCTCTGCGAAGTATCGGAGGCAAACTGTTCCTTTTTCTTTCCCTTGGCATTCTCCATCTTGATATCCCCCATACAAATTAACATTAGTATAAGTATTATATCTTCCCGGGCATGATTATTCAATCGGTATTCTGGTTTCTGTTTCTAGTTTCTGAACCCCCTTTCTGTTGATCCTCGTTTTTGTTGATCTTCGTTTCCGTTCCGGTCCAAAAGGCAGCTCTCCAAGAACTGTTTTCCCTCATTTTTCATATAATAAAGTGATCATGTTCTCCATTCTATGGTAAAGGAGTTTTTATGAGTATAAAAGGACTTGATGTCAGTGAATTTCAGGGAATCATCGACTGGGAGCGTGTAAAAGCTGCCGGCTACCAGTTTGCCATGATCCGCGCCGGATATGGCTTCGGTACCCTGGATCAGCAGTTTCGAAGAAATGCTTCAGAGTGTAACCGAATCGGGCTCCCCATCGGCGTATATTGGTTCTGCTATGCGCTGACACCGGAAACTGCACGGCAGGAGGCCGATGGCTGTATCAATGCAGTCTCTGGTTACCGCCTGGATTACCCCGTCTGCTATGACATAGAGCAGGCAACCGTCAATTACGCCGCAGAAAATGGCGTTACCGTCACAAGAGACCTTGCTGCCCAATTTGTCCAAAGCTTTTGCAATCGGGTAGAACAAAGAGGATACTTTGCAATGTTTTACAGCAACCGGAACTTTTTGAATAATTATGTTCCGGAAAGTCTGTCTGACCGGTATGCACTCTGGTATGCATACTACAATACGCAATTTGATAACACCAACTGCGGAATGTGGCAGTATACTGCCCAGGGCAGTGTTCCCGGTATCAGCGGAAATGTGGACCTGGATGTCTCATTTGAGAACTATCCTGCTATAATCCGGGATGCAGGGCTGAATCATTTGAACGGCAGTACACCTCCACCGCCGGACCAGGATTATATTACTTATATCGTCCAGCCGGGGGACACTTTAAGCGGGATTGCTTTACGGTATGGAACCACTTACCAGACTCTGGCTTCCCTAAACCAGATTTCTGATCCAAACCTGATCTACCCGGGACAAACGATTCGTGTGCCGGAAGGCGGTGCTCCATCGGCCCGTTATTATACCATCCGGCCTGGCGATACATTGAGTGGGATCGCAGAGCGCTTCGGAACCACAGTCAGCACATTACAGCGGCTAAATGGCATCGAAGATCCGAATTTGATCTATGCCGGAAGCACGATTCGTATTTCATAATAAGAAATTTATAATTTCATAATATTTTTTCGATTTCTTTTATAGATACGACACACTTTATGCACATTTATCTCTTATACTAATACTCAGATAGTTGATAAACAACTATCTCCCCCCTCATAAAGTAAAGACATCTTGGGGAAGCTCAAGATGTCGCACTTTACTCTCATTCCTTTAGATAACTATAAAAACTACAAAAAAACCTCCACTGGAGGTTTTTTTGCACTTATTTAATTAAGTTTGGTGCGATCTCAGGATCATCGACATTACTGGAATCATACCAATAAGCCGGTGTATCCACATCTGTTACCTCTTCACCATTTGCTGCCATCGTCAGAAGGTCAACGGTTACCTGCCCCTGATATCTTGGTGCCTGTGTGACTGCACCATACAGAATTTCATTCTCTACAGCCGTTACGATGGCTGACCCGGAATCAAACCCGCAGCCGATGATCTGACCATCAGCAGTATCCTTTCCAAGCTTCTTGAGGTTTTCATTTGCAATCAGAATTCCTTCTGTCGTCTCCTGATTGGTTCCCATGATCCCGACCAGGTCTTCTTCATTTAATAAAGCGGAGGCCTCTGTTGCACACAATTCGTTGGTTGCCTGTGCCGGAACCCTGACTTCGATTATGACATCTGCGGAGGATTCCTCCCCTGCATCCTTACAATCGGCAACATATTTATCGTTCCCGATGACAGCCGCCTTTTTTCCGTCTGCCTCACACAGCTCTGTCATTTTGTCTATAAATCCCAGGCCTCTCTGGATCACGGATTCGCTGGTTGAATCCTGATTCACTTCCCCAATCCTGACCGGTGCCTTTGCATTTTTAATCTCATCCTTAATGGCATCGTACATATGCTCTGCCGCGATCTCTCCTGCCGCATAGTTATCCGTGGTAGCCGTTGCATAAACGCTGCCCTGTGGTGCATTTGGTATTCCTGAGTTAAAACATACAACAGGGATGTTGGATTCCATAGCCAGCTTAAGCGCATCAAGACATGCATCCTGATCACTTGCCGCAATCCCTATACCGTCCGGGCTGCTGCTGATCGCACTGTTCAACATCTGAACCTGGTCTGCAATATCAGAACTGTTATTCGGGCCATCGCACTGTACGTCTACTCCAAGCACCTTTGCTTCATCCTTTGCCCCCTTTACTGTGGCCTGCCAGAAATCAGAGCTGTAGCTTTTCACAATGACATGGAACTTATACTTTCCCTCTGCTTTCACATCTCCATAAGCGGACTGGCCTGACGCCTGATCCTTTGATGCCTCATCGCCCTTACTGTCAGCTGTCTTCTTCCCCGCCTCTGCATCCGCTTCTTCCTTTTTCCCTCCGCATCCTGCCAGTAGACCTGCGGTCAGCGTCAATCCCAATACGAAAACAAGTAATTTCTTTTTCATAAACGTTTCCTCCTAAACATCTACATCCTTATCGTCAGGTTTCTTGTTGTTTCCATATTTTCTCGCATATTCACCGTAAGTAATGGATCTTGCTGCATTGTAACCTTCTCCCTGGTTCGGATAACGGTATCTCTTTATGTTCTGGTCGTTTGGATAAATAAAACGTGCTCCCGGCTTTAAGATCACTGTTTTAATCTGCGGTGTATTCTCACTCACGATCCGCTCAAACTGGCTGACCAGAAGATCCGGGTCACTTGCCGTATTCGCCCAGTTATCATAGTGGTCAGGAATCAAAACCTTCGCCTTGAGAGTTTCCCCGAGGCGTGCACAGTCATAGGGAGACATTTTGTCTGTAGCGCCAGGAGCATTCATTCCCATATCGAAGATTGCCACGTCAATATCGTAATTATCCCCTACCGCCTTGTATCCATCATGGTACCATGTATCCCCCAGAAACATAATATTACCTGCAGAGGTCTTGAACAAAAAACTCGTGGCACAGTTCTCATAACGGTCCGGCACTGTCCCTTCTCCGGTTTTGATAACAGTCTCATCATAATTCATGCAGAACTCGACCTGGGCACCTGGAACCTTCACGGATTCTCCCACAATGGTGGTGGTGATCCTTTCATCCGGCACCTCAAACGTTTTAAGTTTTTCGACTGTTGTCGGAGGGCCGTAAAACATACAGTCTGTAGTCTGCAGGGCCGCTTTTACCGTATACAGATCGCAGTGGTCCTGATGCTTATGTGTACTAAAAGCGCCGTCCAGACGGCGGAACTTCCAAGGATCGATCAGCTGCGGATTCAGCCTCATCCAATTGATCGTCTCTGCTCCAGCCTGTTTACACACACCGCAGTAATAATATTGTGTATAATGGGACGGTCCTGAGTATACATCGATAAAGAAAATTCCTCCTTCATCTGTCTTGAGTATCCATGAGGGGCCGCCCAGCCACCAGATTGCTACTGTACCTTTCTCCAGCTCAATATCTTCGATTTCCTGATTGAGCAGTGTTCCCCATTCTGGAAAGCAGTCCTCCAGCCAGTCCTGCCTGGTAAGTGCTCTGTTCTGGTTCAAATAATCCCCGGCCAGGATACCTCTTCCATCTGTTCTTTCCACTTTTTCTGCCAAACCAATTCCTCCCTTCGTTTGTGCAATTTGTTTGTCTATAGTTGTATCATACTCATATTTTTGTGCAAAGTCAATACAATCTATATTGATTGTATACCATTTTGTTATTTTGTATATTTTATATTCGAATTCAAGGCAAAAAAAATACGGATTTTGTTCGCTTTCAACAAAATCCGTAAAACCTTCGTTTTCTTTTCTTTTTCTTACAGGTATAAAGACGGAGGCATATTCTCCAACTCATAGAACTTAATTGTCGGCTCGGTGATCAACTTCAGCCCCTTCTCTACATCGCCTTCCTTAAGTGCCTCTATCACCCCGATATGTACATTATACTGACAGTCCGGGTCATCCGCCTCCAGATAACGTGCCGCCTGTAAAAACTCCGACTGAAGCAGCATGGTCTTCTCCATCTTCATCAAAGTCCCGTTCTTCCCTATCCTGCATAATTCGTAGTGAAAGTCCGAGTCTGCCTTGATACGGTTGGCCATATCGTGATTCTTAGCTGCATCAAGACAATTCTGGGCATAAACATACAAACCGTCGTATTCTGCACGGCTCCCAAAATATGCTGCTGCCTTAATTGCAAAGCGATCCAGTACAATCTTTGTCATACCGATCTCCCTGACTCTCTGCTCATCATATGTAGCAACCTCTACATACCGGTTGGGATAAATATTCAAGATCCCCTCACCTGCAAGATCTCGCAGAGCATCCCTGACAGGGGTTCTGCTTACACCGAAGCGCTTCGCGATCTCCGCCTCCGGTACACGATCCCCCGGCTTGATTTCCAGAGAAAGAATCATATCAAATAAATGCTGATAAATCTCTTCCGACATACCGCCGGTAAATTTCCTCGTCAAAGTTATTCTCCTAATCTACAATAAATATTAAAACTATATTACCATTAAACTACTATTTTTGCAATTAAAGGGAAAACAGACCTTTAAAAAAGCGGATATGTTTACTATTTACTCTGCAAAATAATACCCACAGCTATAGATTTTAAGAATTTCATAATAATTTTTCGATTTCTTTAATAGTTACAACATACTTTGGTCACATTTATCTCTTATACTTGTACTTAGATAGTTGATAAACAACTATCTCCCCCCTCATAAAGTAAAGACATCTTGGGGAAACCCAAGGTGTCGCACTTTACTCTCATTCCTTTAGATAACTATAAAGACAACAGAGGCCCGGATAGCCGATACTATCCGGGCCTTCTGCGTGTCTCTGAAACATGATATCTTAAACTCACCTGCCTGTAAACTTTCTATACCTGTCTCATTTTTACATCTACAGCTTCCTTTCGGGCATTGTGATCCTGGTTTTGGTTTTCCGGCTTTTTCTTTTCCGTAATGCTATTGAACTCATTCCGGTTCTTCTGGCTGTTTATTTCCTCCTGCTGTTTCTTATTCATCTGCTCACCTCCATTTTGAAACACCTTTTATTCTCTCCATAAACCCTCCGTTTTATCGCTTTACCTAAAACATAGAATCTAACTTTCCCTGGCTGAAATTTTTTATTATCTCATTTTCTCGTCTTGGATATTTTAAGAATATTCTGAAAATGACGAGCAAAAGGGTCTGACCCTTTTGCTCGCAAAAAAAGAGAACAGGGATTTCACCGCCTGTTCTCTTCAACTTATACTCTTATTAAGATTTCCTTTTACTTTCCAGCCATTCATACAGATCCTGATACACTTGTTTCCGGTCTGTTTCGTTCAGCAGTTCATGTCTGTCTCCTGCATAGAGACGCAGTGTGATATCCTTGATCCCTGCTGCCTTATACTGCTCATAGATCTTCCTAACGCCTTTTCCAAAGTTTCCGGCAGGGTCTTCTGCACCTGCTGCCATTAAGACAGGCAGATTTTTCGGAATCATATAAATACTCTCCTTTTTCTGCATCTGGAGCATACCGCAGAACATATGGTAATAAGCGTTCACAGTAAATACAAATGAACACAGAGGATCCGAAACATATGCATCCAGCTTTTCCGGATCGCTTGTAACCCAGTCAGCCCGGGTCCTTGCTGGTTTAAAAGCTTTATTGTAACTGCCGATGGCTATATTATCGATCAGCTTACTGCGGTAATGCCATCCCTTGAAAGCAGCCAGAATTCTGCAGATCCTCTTTCCCAGTCTCAGAGCCGCACGCTTCTTATCAGCTACAACCCCGATCACGATTGCACCTCCCAGGCCATTCCCATACATCTGGATGTATTGGCGAAGCAGGCAGGAACCCATGCTGTGACCCAGCATAAAATATGGAACATCAGGATACTTCCTGGAAATCCGCTGCCGCAGTGTATGCATGTCCCCAAGCACACAGGCATTGCCATACTTCTGATTAAAATAACCATACTCGGCCTTGCTCTGGACGGACTTTCCATGCCCCAGGTGGTCATTGCCTACTACATAATAACCCTGCTGACACAAAAAATCAGCAAATTCATCATAACGGTCAATATATTCTACCATGCCATGGCTAAGCTGCAGAACCGCTTTTACTTCGCCTTCCGGCTTCCATTCAATTGTATGGATTTCTGTATTACCATCTTTTGATGGGAAGTAAAATTCATCTTTCATGTTATCCTCTACCTGTCCTCTAATTTTATGTATTCACGGTAAGGAGCGAGTGGTTTATATGCAGGACGGATGATCTTATCCACATTCTTAAGCTCTTCCAGTCTGTGAGCGCTCCATCCAACGATACGTGCCGCCGCGAAGATCGGAGTATACAATGCCGGCGGAAGATCAAGCATGCCGTACACGAGTCCGCTGTAAAAGTCTACATTGGCATTAACACCCTTGTACATCTTACGCTTCTCACTGATGATCTCTGGTGCCATATGCTCAACCTTCTCATAAAGAGCATATTCCTCCTCATATCCTTTTTCTGTGGCAAGCTGCTTAACAAACTTCTTGAAAATATCGGCTCTTGGGTCAGAAACAGAATAAATAGCATGACCCATTCCGTAGATCAATCCCTTCTGGTCAAATGCTTTCTTATCCAGCAGATCGGTCAGGTACTGGCGGATCTGATCTTCATCTTTCCAGTCAGTAAGCTTCTTCTTCATATCCTCAAACATCTGTGTCACCTTCACATTGGCACCGCCATGCTTCGGACCTTTCAGTGACGCCATCGCAGCTGCGATCGTGGAATATGTGTCCGTTCCGGAAGATGTAACAACATGTGTGGTGAATGTAGAGTTGTTACCACCGCCGTGATCCATATGGAGCACAAGTGCCATGTCCAGGATCTTTGCCTCCAGCTCTGTATACTTCCGATCTTCACGAAGCATCATCAAAATATTCTCTGCTGTGGATAATTCAGGATAAGGTGCATAAATATACAGATCCTCGCCTCTTCTGTAATTATATGCATGATATCCGTAAACCATTAACATCGGGAACTGGCTGATCAGATTCATGCACTGACGAAGCACATTTGGAATCGATGTGTCATCTGCTTTCTCATCATAAGTATAAAGGTTCAAAATACACCGGGAAATCATATTCATCATGTCTTTACTCGGAGCCTTCATGATGACATCCCGCACAAAATTAGGCGGAAGCATCCGTCTCTCTGCGATCATTCCCTGGAACTCTTTGAGCTGTGCCTCATTGGGAAGGCTTCCAAACAGAAGCAGATATGCTGTCTCCTCAAATCCCGGATGCTTTGCATCCAAAAATCCTTTTACCAGATCTTTAATATTGTAACCGCGATAATAGAGGTTTCCTGCACAAGGAACTTCTTTTCCATCCACGATCTTCGTTGCACACACATCTGAGATGTTCGTAAGTCCGGCTAATACACCTTTACCATTCAAGTCACGCAGGCCGCGTTTCACCTCGTATTTCGTGTAAAGCTCTTTTTCAATTGCATTGTTCTCCTCACATATCCGGGCTAATTCTTCAATCTTTGGAGTGTTTTCAAAAAAGATATTGTCAATGTCTTTAGGTACTCTTGCCATAAAACCTCTCCCTTCCTCTTCTACTAATTCACTTGTCTGACCCTTCTATTATACTAAAAAAGTGGATTTTATACAATGAAATGTCTATTAAATATTTATGAACTGCCATAAAAGAAAGAAATCTCCAGGATACTGTCAGCCTTTCGATTTCTCATATTTATTCAAAAAAAGAAGGAACGCAGTGTTTCTTAACTCACACTGCGTCCCAGATCATTACTCAAAGCTGCAAATTCTTCCAGCGTCAGGGCTTCCCCCCGCACGCTTGAACCTCTGCCGAGACGCTCGATCGCCTCTTCTATCTGTTCTTTTGTAAAATGAAGTTCCGCCGAATTCTTCAGCCCGTTCGCCAGAGTCTTCCTCCTCTGGTTAAAGGACGCCCGGATAATTCTAAACATCAGCTTTTCATCCGCAACCTGTACCGGCGGATTCTCATATGTCTCTAACCGGATGACCGCAGATCCCACCTTGGGACGGGGCATAAAACAGTTCGGTGGAACATTTGCCACAATATAGGGCTTAGCATAGTACTGGACTGCAAGAGACAGCGCACCGTAATCCTTTGTTCCAGGTCCTACCTGCATACGATCGGCTACCTCTTTCTGTACCATTACTGTAATACTTTTCACCGGAACATGGTTCTCAAATAATCCCATAATGATTGGCGTTGTAATATAGTAAGGCAGATTTGCAACCACCTTAATAGGCCTGCCTCCATTTTCGCGCTCTGCCAGTTCTGCAATATCTACTTTTAAGATATCCTCATTGAGTACTCTCACATTCTCAAATCCATCCAGAGTATCCTCCAGAATCGGAATCAGCGCCTTATCAATCTCTACGGCAATCACCTTTCCTGCTGCCTGTGCAAGGTACTGAGTCATCGTCCCGATCCCCGGACCGATCTCAAGGACCATATCCTCAGATGTAATCTCCGCTGAACGGATGATCTTGTCTAATACGTGGGTATCTATTAAAAAGTTCTGTCCAAACTTCTTCTGAAATACGAAATTATACTTTTGTAAAACCGCAATTGTATTCTGTGGATTGCCTAATGTTGGCTCCTTCATAAGTTCCTCCCTGTCTGAATGATTCATTACCATTTCTATCTATCCAGTATAATATACTTTTGTCTTTCCGACAATGTAAAATATAATATCCGGAACAATATCCTGGACATATATGAAATCATTCTATGCCCAAAGGGCATCCCGCAGCTTGTGCCCTGGCGGGCGTATCCGTCCATAAAACCAGTCTGCACAGAAGAAACTCCGCCTGTTTCTAATCCATATGATAGAGCCTTCTTGCATTCTCTTCCGTCTTACTTACCACAGTCTCATAGCTGACACCTTTTAAATCCGCAATCGTCTGAGCTACATAAGTCAGGTTCATAGAAGAGTTCCTCTTTCCACGGTTTGGCACTGGCGCCAGATATGGACAGTCTGTCTCAAGCACGATTGCCTCCAATGGGATATCCGACACCACCTCTTTCAGCTTCTTAGAATTCTTGAAGGTCACAACACCGCCAACTCCAATATAAAAACCCCTCTTTACATATTCCCTGGCCATCTCCACGGAAGAGGAAAAACAATGGATCACTCCGTCCAGCCCGTCTGCATATTCCTTCATGATCTCAAATGTATCCGCGGCCGCTTCCCTGCTGTGTATGATCACAGGAAGACCAAGTTCCCGGGCCAGTCCTAACTGCCTGATAAACCACTCCTTTTGTGTATCATGGCTTTCATTATCCCAATAGTAGTCCAGCCCGATCTCACCGACTGCCACAAATTTATCTTCCTTTAAAATCTCCCTGAGACGTGCAAAATTCTCTTCGTTCAGTTCTCCCACATCATCTGGATGTACCCCTGCAGCCCCATATACGAAAGGATACTTCTTAACGAGCGCACGGATATCCTCCCATGAGGCAATATCGGACCCTACATTTACAATAGTTCCGACCCCTCCCTCATGCATAGAGTTTAATAACTCCTCTCTGTCCTCCTGAAACTGCTCATCATCATAATGCGCATGCGTATCAAATATCATCCTTCTGCCTCCTGTGCATTTTCCTTCTTCTTTACTATTCTCCCCCTGCAAAAGCGGATATTCGCAGTCCGCTTCACTGCTTCCTTGTTGGAAGCAGATCACGGCGCTTCCAAAATCACGCTCCCTTTCCTTATAAAACAATATCGTCGATCTTCTGAAATCCATCCATCGTATAAGACTCAACCGTATTCCCTGCGATCAGGTAGAATGTATCTCCTGAATATATCCCGCGTCCCTCTGAATATCCGTTCAGCTCCCTGTCAAATATGCATTCAAAGCCTTTCTTTTCATCATAGGAGAAGAGGTAATATTCCTGACCCTTTCCATATGCAGAAAATCCGATCAGGTTTTGGTCAGTATCGATCAGTGCTGCTTTGTAATTATAAGATACATTCGTAGAATAAATATCCTCGAGCACATACTTCTGGACCTCTTTTACATCTTTTGGATCAGAGATATCGAACATAGACAGCTTTACACCATTCGTTGTCGTGCCCGTCTCATCCACATCCATCCCTATCCCAAGCAGCTGTCCGTCACCATATGGGTGCAGATACTCGGAGAATCCTGGGATCTTAAGTTCCCCCATCACTTTAGGCTTCTTTGGGTCGGAAAGGTCAATTGAGAAGAGTGGGTCTACCTGTTTATAAGTTACAATATACCCGGTATCTCCCATAAACCTGGCAGAATATACCTGCTCATCCTTTGCCATGCCTTCGATTCTGCTTAATTCATCCAGCTTATCATCCAGAATGTATAATGTGTTGCTGTCCTTAGGTGCTGTGTCTCCGAGCTTTGCAACATCATCCATGATTACGATCGGGAATGCACCTCCTCCAGTCGGGCTCACGGTTGTGACCAGACGAAGATTCCCCTCATATTCATCAATACTGAACGAATCATTCAGGATACCATCGATCCGTGTCTGTCCCACAGCATCCAGCTTTCCATCTTTATACGCAACCTTCCTGATGCAGGTCTGGGTTACATCAGAATCATTGGAATCATAATATGCTTCACAGGCGTAGATATTTTTATTGCTCACATAGATCAGTCCCGCACTGCCGAAAACTGCTTTACTGTCCGTTTTCTCGCCAGGATCCTTTAAAGAAAAGGATGAGACTACCGTATACTGGTTCCCTCGGGCATAGACCGGAAGAAGGATATTTCCGCTGTCCAGCATCTTTCCGTTAACTTCAGGGATATAGGCGCCGGTATCCTTCCTTGCTGCCTGCACATCTGCATAAAAATTACTGAACAGATAGATATAGTCCCCGCTCTGGCGCATCGTATAGAAGTTCCCGCTCTGCGTGATACTTCCTGCCTGTTTCGGTTTTCTCGGATCACTGACATCATAGGTCTGTGCAACTGTATACTGCTTATAAATACCGTCATATCCATTCTGCCCATCTTCGTATTCAGACTTTGTATAAACAACGACCATACTGTTATCCTTAACGAAAAGCTCGGAAATAAACTGGTCATCATCCAGACGGATTGTGGAGAGCTGCTCCATTTCCTTGTTTTGAATATCTACGATCTGAATCTTCTGCCCGTTTAAAATATACAGATGCTTTCCATCTGTCTTAACGATATCCCCCTCACCGACACCTTCCTGTCGGATATTCGTATCAGAATAGGAGGAACCTGTATCAGCCGCCGTACTGTCACTTTTTGCAGACTGCTCCGCACCAGACGCATTCAAAGCAGCCTTTTCTGAACTACTTTCGGGAATTGCACCGTCATCGGTCTTCCCGCTCTCATAGCTTCTGGCCATAGCCTCCTGGCTCTTCTTCTCAGCCTCGATATACTGATATACCTCATCATAATCCTTTGCCGACGCAATCCGGCTCTCCTTTACTGCCTTTTTTCCTCCAGTTTGTCCGGCTTCTTTCGTCGATGCAGTATCCATCTTCTGCTTCTGGCCGCTTTGTCCGCCAATCACTGCAATTCCAATAATAAGAACACAGCATGCTGCTGCCGCTGCCATTGTATACAGAGGCTTCCACCTGTACTTTTTCCCGTTTCTCTTACCCGCCCTTGCTTCCAACATCTTTTCGATGTTCTCCGGTTTTAAGGAGTCCGGGACTTCCAGTTTTTCGGTCTCCAATGCTGCCCTTTCCTTTAATGTCTTTTCAAACTGTTCCTCTGTTGCCTGCGATTCTTTCTGTTCTCCCTTTTGTCTGTTATCTGACCCAACCAAACTCATATCTTACACTCCTTTCTCCAAAACCCGCCGCATCTTCTCCAGTGCGCGTGTCTTCTTCGATCGGACAGTCGCCGGCTTCTGTTCCAGGATATTGCCTATCTCATCACTTTGATAGCCCCCGAATACAGAAAACGCCACGATCATACGCTCTTCATCACTCAATAAAAGGAATGCCTGACGTACGTCATGATCCCCGGCATAATCCTTTTCTTCTACTGCCATATCCGGCTCAAGTTCTTCAGATGGCTTTGCATCTCTGAACCTCTTCCTGCACTGGTTACTTAAAATCCGAAAAATCCAGCTTCTGAAAGATTCCTCCTTCTTAAGGCTGCCTATATTCTCATAGGCAGCAATCACAGCCTCGCTCACTGCATCCTCCGCATCCTGCGGATGCTTCAGCGTATACAATGCAAACTTATATAATTCCACATAAATACGGGCATACAGCTCTGAAAAAGCCTTCACATCTCCCTTATGTGCACGCCTGATCAATGCCAGCTCCGAACTATGCTCATAATCATACATCTGCACCCCTCCTCTCCTGTTAGATAAGCTATGTCACCTTTATATATAAGAGTATAAATCCACTTGTTTTGTTGCATCAAAATTATTTTTTTCATGAGAAACAGCCGCTTTGTGTGCGGTCAACATTTCTTAGTTCCTTCTATCCTGCTTTTGAAAAGAAGCGCACCGGTTGCCCGATGCGCTCTTATGCGGTCTCTATCCTATATTTCCCTGCATTATCCTCTGTAGTAGTTGATCAGACATCCCTTTAAGATAATCTCGCGTTCCGCATCTGTCAGTTCCCCGAGGCGGAAGCTGACTTCTATTAAACTGTCTCCAACCACATAAGCCTTCACAGTATCAGATTTCTCCTCAACTGCGGCCCTTATGTCAGGAACAAAGATATAATCTCCATTCTTAAAGGAGAGATGTTCATGATCCTCATCTGTCAGGAACGGCAGCATTCCCCAGTTAATCAGATTGGACCGGTAGCGTTTTGTTGCATACTCATTGGCGATATTTGCCCAGCCGCCAAGCACTCTCTGGCAGGACGCGGCCTGCTCACGTGCAGAACCATCTCCCGGCTTCACAGCGAAGATTGTACTTCCTACCCCAATATTCCCCGCTCCGGCCTCCGGGAATTTCTCCTGGATCTTAGCCATCACCGGTTTTAACTCTTCCAGAGCATCCAGCGGACAGGTTCCTGCTTCAATCGCCTTCTGTGCTGCCTGTACTTCTTTTGCACGCCCTACATATGCAGGATCCTTTCTGGAAAGTGCAAATTCAGCAAGTCCAAGCGGATTAGAACGATAAGAGGATGTCTCACCGGACGGGATCAGTTCATCCGTTGTGGTAACCGGGTCGTGGATCTCAGAGACCACTTTAAGGACCAGATTCTGCGGCAGTGCAGACATAGCCGGCCAGTCCTTGATATTTGGTCCGAATTTGATCTCAACACTAGGATCAGCAACTCCTTTGCTGTCAAAGACACGGTTTTCATAAATACTCTTGTCAAAATGGTATTTCTGCCCTGTATATTCCACATCCATTGCCGTAGCTGATGTTAAGAATCCCTTGTTTGCAGCTGTAGCAGCGATGGAACGGGCATCCATCAGTGCAACAGAGGCGATCTGAGAGTTCTGAAGCTTAGATCCCTCACGGTTCGGGAAGTTCCTTGTAGAATGACGGATAGAAAATGCATTGTTGGCAGGAGTATCACCTGCACCAAAGCAAGGTCCGCAGAACGCTGTCTTAACGATCGTTCCTGCTGCCATCAGATCAGCAACCGCACCATTCTTCACCAGCTCCATATAGATCGGAGTACTTGCCGGATACACACTGAATGTGAACTCATCATGTCCGATATTTCTTCCCTTGATAATATCCGCGGCAGCACAGATATTTTCAAATCCACCGCCTGCACATCCTGCGATGATTCCCTGTTCTACATAAAATTTACCATCTACGATCTTATCCTGAAGAGAATAATCCACAGCGCCATCCAGGCTCACAAGAGCCTTCTTCTCAACATCATGCAGAATATCCTCCAGATTTGCATTCAACTCATCGATCGTATATACATTGCTTGGATGGAACGGCATTGCGATCATAGGCTTGATCTCACTCAAGTTCACATAAACCATTCCGTCATAATAAGTAACAGCTCCCGGGTTCAGCTCTTTATACTCCTCGCTTCTTCCATGGATATCATAAAATTCCCGGATCTTCTCATCTGTTCTCCAGATAGAGGACAGACATGTAGTCTCCGTTGTCATAACATCGATGCCGATACGGAAATCCGCACTCAGCCTGCTGACACCCGGACCTACGAATTCCATCACTTTATTGTTAACATAGCCATTTCCAAATGTCGCACCAATGATCGCAAGTGCAACATCCTGAGGTCCTACCCCCTTCATAGGCTCTCCGTCAAGATATATACCGATCACACCCGGCATCTTGATATCATAAGTCTTATTTAAAAGCTGTTTTACAAGCTCCGGTCCGCCTTCGCCCATAGCCATCGTTCCCAACGCACCATAGCGGGTATGGCTGTCAGAGCCAAGGATCATCTTACCGCCTCCTGCAAGCATCTCACGCGCAAACTGGTGGATAACTGCCTGATGAGGCGGAACATAGACGCCACCGTACTTTTTCGCACAAGTCAGTCCAAACATGTGGTCATCTTCATTGATCGTACCACCTACTGCACACAAGCTATTATGGCAGTTCGTCAGCACATAAGGAACCGGAAACTTCTCAAGCCCTGATGCCCTGGCTGTCTGAATGATTCCGACAAATGTAATATCATGGGAAGTCAGCTTATCAAACTTAATCCTCAGCCGTTCCATATCAGATGAAGTATTGTGCGCTTTTAAAATCCCATAGGCAATCGTATTCTTAGCTGCCTCTTCTTTTGTAGAAGGAACCTGTACATTGCCTGTATCTTCAACTATCTCGGTGCCATTTAACAGATAAACACCATTCTCATATAGCTTTATCATGAAATACCCTCCTAAACCTTCTGTTTTAAATCGTTACTGTTTATCATTTTAGCATGATAAAGAATGGATGTAAATAAGCGGACTTACAAAAAAAGTCAGCAAAAAAGACAGCATCCGGTAAGATACTGCCTTCTGATCCGATTTATAAGTTTCTAATCAAGCAGTCTTACACTGCCCTGAATACTAATTTGCCTCTCTCATAATCTTGATCACTTCCAAGTCTGTCTCTCCTATGGAAATGATATCCTCTTTCTGCAGCAAGATCGGCTTCTGAATCCTTTTCCCATTCAAATATGTATGATTCTTAGAGCCTTCATCTCTCAGGTACAGCTTATCCTTGCTTCTGACGATCGAACAGTGGACCTTCGACACTTTTCTGTCATCCGGCAGCGGAAGGAATTCCTCAAAGGCAACTTCCTTCGTAGTCCTGCCTATGCCAACAGCATCATAGAAAATAAAATCATGACGCTCTCCAGTATCCGTATTCTCCAGAATGATCTTCCAACGCCGCTTTCTGCCGCCCGAAGAAGGTGCTTCCCCGGATACCTGCTTTTTGCGCTTCTTGACCGGGCGCTCTTCATAATCATCCTCTTCTATCTCATCATCTATCTCGTCTTCATCATCAAGCTCATAACTCTTATAATCTTTTCGTTCCTTAACAATTGTCACGATCGTAGCAATGATGGTGACCAAAATTAAAACTGCCAGGGCAATCAGAATAATCCAGTACATCATTTGTTAATCAACTCCTTCAAGAGTTTATAGTACTATATTTTCCCGGTCGAAGCAAGCAAATGTAGCCTTTTTGTCATACTTATTTAATTTATTTGTCATATTTAATTAATTACTGGAGTGTCATATCCCTTCTCCATTAAAACTTTCCAAAACTTAATCTTCATATTCGCAGATATATCCCAGCTTTCCTGTATAAGCAGGCTCTGCTGCAAGCATATCATCCGGCACATCATTCCAGACAAATCTTTTTTCCCCGTCAAAGAAAAAAAGATCCATATATCTTTCTTCCAGATCCCCATCCTGAAAGCTAGGCTCACCCTTCATCCACTCATCAGAACACCAGCTGCTGTCTGAATTCAATTTTTCACCAAACAGCCTGTTATCCTCGTTCACCCAATAATAATCCTTTGACTGGCTGTCACGCCGGCCGCCAATCCGAAAATAAATGTTCGTCATCTTCTGCCGGCTGATCTCTTTTCTGACTGCCTCATATTCCTTAGAACTGTTGATCCTTGCCAGATATCCGCCTCTATTAATACAATCTGCAAAAGCTTCCTGCCACGTTACATCGCTGATGATCAATTCATATCTATGGATTTTCGTATCATCTGTCGGTGCAGAAGCATCATATGTACTGCTTTCGCTGCCCTGCGGCTGGTCATTTGAGTCTGAATTCTGGGTGTTCCCCTTAGAATCGTCATTCTCTTTCTCTGCCGCGCTGCCCTTGGAACCGTCTTCTTTGAGACTGCCGTCTCCGGTACTGTCACTGTTTGTACTGTCATTTGGCTTCGCATCCGTCCCTTGAGTTTTCCCATCATCTTTCGCCGCCGCATTTCCTTTGACCTCATCGCTTCCACTCTGCGAAGAGTCACCCGGCTTTGCATTCTCTGTCTTTGCCTGAGTCTTCTGCTCCTTGTTATCCAGAAAATATTTTCCGGCTCCCAGCCCTGCTCCGATACCGATCACAAAAGCAAGACAAATTGCTGCAATAATAACCACCTTTACATTCTTATGATTCCTTGACTTTTTCAACCCCTTATTCCTCCTCTTACTTCGTTATCCACATTACAGTATACTTATCCACAATAGTTATCTTCTGTTATCCAGCAGATCCGCTACCATTCGCTTGAGATCCTCCACCTGCTTCTCCAAAACAGCTTTCTCCGCAGCTTCCTTTTTCAGCCGTTCCACTTCCCGTCTGGCCTCCAAAACCTCCTTCTTAACATATTCCAGAGCCTCACGAGTTCTCTCCTCGGTTTCTTTGGCCTTTTCTGCATTTATCCGCTCCTGCTCGGCCTTTGTACGCTCCTGCTCGGCTTTATACTCTGCGGCTTTGGCCTCCTCTTCTTCCTGCTTAGCCCTCTTAGTCCATTCCTCAACTTCCTTCTTTAAAGCATCCAGCTGTTCCTGCTGCTCTTCAATCATATACTGTACCGTATTCCTGTCCAGTTCAAGCAATTCCTCTGAAAACATATCCATCACTCCCTCGATGTTCCTGCAGATTGTATATACTTCTCCGTACATCTCCCGAAAAGTAGGATATTTGTCTATAATTTCCATGATCCGTCCGGGACTGTCATCGCTCAAGAAGCTCAACCATGCATCTAATTTAGTTTCTATACTTTCATTTTGCTTGTGTTCTTTATAAATGTCAAGTGGGATTAAAATGTAATCTTGAAGCATATCTAATTTTAGCCCTGTATCAAACACCTGCCTCGCCCTGTGAATATATTGGCTGCCAGCCTCATGAAATTCAACAGTGCTCTTCTCGAAAAATACAATTGTATATACCGTTTTCATATCCCGATAATTGAACTTCTTATTCTTCAACCCTTTCATTCTCTTATACTGCCGCAATAACAAATCTGCCGAATAGCATGCTCCGCGCTGTCCGGGAAATGCATAACCGATCTTCTGTATCTCAATATCTGCCAGGCTGCCATCCGCCAGCTCTACCAAAATATCAGTGACTAACAATGTACTCTCATCAGCAATGCGCACAGAATCATTTGGCAAGACCTGCTTGATATGTACTTCCTGTTCAAGCAATAAGGACAAAAGTTCCTCCAGCCGTTCTGGGTGGATCTCAGGACTTAGTATCTCCTTGAAAAAGGAATCATATGTCATCTTAACCCCTCTGGCTCCAGTACAGAAATCTATAATTTCATCTTTTAATTCTTGTGGAAAAGATGCAAATTGATAGGAACAGACCGGATTCCCGTAAATATCATCCAATACCTCCTCTCTGGTCCGAATCTGTGGAAAATAATCTTTTAACTTTTTGTGCATAGGCACTGCTCCTTTCTCTTACGTTCTGTTTTTCCTGCCTGTTTCTCTTGTCTAACCTTTTTCATTCACGGAATCTGTTTCGAATCTGAAACGCCGAAAAATGAGAACTCTTGCGGCTGTGATATGGCTGAAACGCCTGCCGTTTGATGTTCTCAGAATACCATAGATTTTCATGTGATACAAATAAAAAAACTATAAAGAAAAAACAGGAATCTCTGATTCTAAGATTCCTGTTTTTAGAACTTCCTACAATTATTTAACTTCTATAAATACAATATAATATCTAAAAAACTATTATAATCTCTTTAATAACTTTTCTCTTTCTTCTTCAAATCCTGGTTTACCCAGAAGTGCGAACATATTCTTCTTATAGCTTTCTACGCCTGGCTGATTAAATGGATTAACGCCGAGTAAATATCCACTAACGCCGCATGCAAATTCGAAGAAATAGAACAACTGTCCCAGATAGAATTCATTCTGCTCCGGAATTGTCACCATCAGGTTCGGCACACTGCCGTCTGTATGGGCAAGGATCGTTCCGTTCATTGCACTCTTATTTATAAAGTCTACGGTCTTGCCTTTCAGGTAATTCAGTCCGTCAAGGTCAACCGTCTCTTCGCCTATCACGATCTCTGCCGGTGAAGTCTCTACATTCAGAACCGTCTCAAACATAATTCTGCTGCCATCCTGAATGAACTGCCCCATGGAGTGCAGATCGGTCGTCAAATCTACTGATGCCGGGAGGATACCCCGCTGGTCTTTACCTTCGCTTTCTCCATAAAGCTGTTTCCACCATTCAGACACATAATGCAGGCTTGGCTCGTAATTCGCTACGATCTCAACCGCCTTTCCTTTTCTAAGCAGAATGTTGCGGGCTGCCGCATACTGCATTGCCCCATTCTCTGCAAAATCATTCTCCAATGCTTCTTTTCTTCCTGCTGCCGCACCTTCCATCAGCTTAGCGATATCAGCACCGCTGACTGCGATCGGAAGAAGGCCTACTGCCGTAAGTACTGAAAAACGTCCGCCAACATCGTCCGGTACTACGAAAGTTTCATATCCTTCTTCTGTTGCAAGATTCTTCAAAGCTCCTTTGGCTTTATCGGTCGTAGCATAGATTCTCTTTGCTGCTCCCTCTTTTCCATATTTCTTTTCCAAAATTTCTTTAAATACACGGAAGGCAATGGCTGGTTCGGTTGTCGTACCGGATTTGGAAATCATGTTAATGGAAAAATCTCTGTCGCCTACAACGTCCATCAGATCCTTTATGTACTTACTGCTGATGCTGTTGCCCACATAGTAAATCTCCGGGGACTTTCTAACGTCTTTACTTACGACATTGGCAAATGAATGTCCAAGGAACTCAATTGCAGCTCTTGCTCCCAGATAAGAACCGCCAATTCCGATAACCAACAATACCTCAGAATCCTCACGAATCTTCTCTGCCGCTTTCTGAATGCGTGCAAATTCTTCTTTATCATAATCAACCGGAAGATCGATCCATCCAAGGAAATCATTTCCTGCCCCTGTCTTTGCAACAAGCTTGTCCTTCGCCTGTGCAGCCAGTTCGCTCATATATTCCATCTCATGTTCCTGAATAAAACTACCTGCTCTCGAATAATCAAATGTAACTTTATTAGCCATTGTTCATCCTTCCTCTCTAAACGTTTTTTACAAACTAATTCTACCAAATATGCAAATCTTAATCAAGCTAAAAACTCCTCTAATATCTGGCGAATTGCCTCCTCTTTTAGTGCAGGCTGCTCATCCTCCTCCAACTTTTCCTTTACTGTGCGTCTGATCACCTGTCTTGCGGCCTCGCCTTTTTCTACTCTGCGCGGCTCACCCTCTATATTAATGGACAATTCCTGTTCCTCCCGCTGTGTGGCTGTCCTTGCTGCCCCAGCGTTCTCCGGACTGATTACATCTATGTTTTCCTTTTCCGTCTGTTTCACCTTTTTATAACGGTGTGCACAGACATTTTCAAGGTAATCGACTATATAAATCTTTGCTGCATTCATTTTGTATGGTTCGTCAGATAATTGTCTGATCACGAACAGAGCCATCATTTCGGCAGCACCTGCTGCTAGATATTGGAACATTCCTTCACAGAATCCATGTGCAAGATAATGTCCGCCTGCTCCAAGTAAGGCCAGGATCCCTGAAAACCAAATTGCTTGTAACTCTACCTGTCTCCAGGTGTGTACCCGGAAAATAAATCCGCGGTATTCATATATGTATTTCTCTACAAATGCTCCTACATTTTCCACCTTATCGTGTATCATACATGCGTGTTCATATTTTGCCCGCACAAGTTTCATCAGTTTGTGTGTACTCTTTGACATATTGCCTGCCGCTTTTACCATACGACGAAGGGTAAGATGATTTACTATTTTTGCAACTACCCCAATGACGCCTACCGCAATCATTAAATAGAGAATAATGTTTGTGTCGGCTGCTACGTTTTTAAACATAATTAGACCTCCTGTTTTTGGTTGTGCCACAACTACCATTTTTTTGGTGTGAGCCTATTATAGCCCAACTTTTCTGGACTTGCCTCAAAAACCGTTCTACATAATTCGCCACATCAAAGTATTTTTAACTTCAGCCAGGAATATCCTGAAGTTAAGAAACATAGAATGGAATAGTGTCATTAATCCTTAAATTTAACAAAATACTCCAAATCCATCCAAGCACTTCCCCTTCAGAAAACTACTGTCACTTTATTGGAAAATGACTCGAAAAATGACATACGAAATTAAGCTGGCATTTATGATTTTCTTTTGATATAATGCTAATAGTTTTTAAACAACAAAAAAAGGAGGATTTTATCATGGAATACAAACCACAAGGCGTCTGTTCCAGAATGATAAATTTTGAAATTGAAAATAATAAAGTACGAAATGTCGCATTTGTTGGTGGATGCAGCGGGAATCTCCAGGGAATCTCCCGCCTTATCGACGGTATGGATGTAGATGAGGCCATTTCCAAAATAGAAGGAATTAAATGTGGTTTCAAAAAAACTTCCTGCCCGGACCAACTGGCAGAGGCATTAAAAAAAGCAACCGGAAAATAATCCGATTGCTTTTTTTATATAAATCTCCATGAACCAATATTAATTTGAGTGCCCGTCCTTGAGCAATTGAAGCAGCTGCCGATGTAATACATTTTAAAAAAATTTGTGGTGTTTTCTCGGTACAGGTCTTTTCTATAATCAAAATTTGTTAATAGTTTCTCCTGTTATGTAATTACAATATCGGCAGCTACTTCAATTGCTCAAGAAAGAGGCGAGGCTACGGATGAAAATAGTTGTTATCTAGTCGATCCAGATTCCGTCGGTGAGGGAAGTTGCCTCTTCATATGGATAGTCAGCTTTCATACCTGCAAAATGCGAAGCATGTACTCGATAATAATAACCGCTATCTACTGATAGTAGTTTACTAGTAGCAACATAATATGTATTATGATCTTCTACTTGCCAGCTATCTATTTGCCCCCATTTATCAGTTTTTGGGTTAAACCTATCCACATAAATTATTGCAGATATATAATCAACGGACTCCTGATTTGATGTCGTTGATGCATAAACATAAATTTTCCCCCGACCAGCTTTTGTTATAGATGATTCTCCATCCATAAGATATTTCCCACGGGTACTAATTTCTGAATGTGTTGTCCCTTTAGAACTGTCTTTTATTGTCAGATATGAACCATCAAATCTTTCAAGTTCATTATCTGAAGCTTTAACTTCCAAATTAGAAAATGTTATCATTCCAATTAATGTAATTGCAATACACATTATTGATAAAATTTTATCTTTAGTTGTTTTCATAACTAAGTCCCCTTTTTACCTTACATTAAGTTAACAATTTGAACCCAAAAAACTTACGTCATTTTTAATTAAATTTTAAATCCTTTAGTATTTTTATAATTTCTGCCTTTTCCATTATGCCTTTTAGTTGATAATTTACATCATGATATTCAAAATTCGCAATATACCGTTTCTTTTTGGAATCCTTTACTATATACTCTTTTACTTCTATCTCCTGGT
>NZ_JBZUUL010000036.1:0-173177 GCF_058819085.1 Faecalicatena sp. | reverse complement strand
AGAATAGTGAGGTTGCACCTCCAATTAGTACGGTACCATTTCCTTAATGAGGGATGCGAAAAAAATGAAAATGGGAATTATGCAGTCAGGGTGAATTCATGATCAGTGGGGGACGGTACTGGATGCACTGTCAGTGAAAAGGGGGCAGTCCTGGGCTGCCCCCACGTTTTTCTTCTATTTCATCAATTCTTCGATCATACATTGATGTTCTTTTGTCTTTTTATCATAATTAATCCCGACCATTAAAACTTTACCATGATACTCTGACAGGCTGCGGCAGTATTTTTTTTCTTTTATCTGGGTGATGGCGCCCTCCGCGGATTTATCCCATTTTAATTCCACTACCAGGGCGGGCTTGTCCGGGAATTTATGTCTGGGAAGGAAGACCATATCAGCGAAGCCTTTTCCAGCAGGCAGTTCACGATAAACTGTATAAAAATTTCGTGCAGCATATAAGGCCAATGAAATGGTATAGCTTAAGGCGTTTTCATCATTATACTGTATATGAGTGGTTTCAAAATGAGCCTGCTCTATTCCGAGTGCAACTCGGTCAGGGCGGTTCTGCCATATTGCATTCAAAGTATCAGAAGAATTCTGTAATGCATTCGAGATTTCACCCCATTTAGAGACAGAAACGGCATTGACGAATTCATTTCGGACCTCATTGTTTGGTATGAAAACACATTTCTGTTCCAGATTATAACCCAGATAGCCCAGGTGGATTAAAAGAGTCAGAACATCATCTGCATTGTGGAAGGTTGTCATATCATTTGAAAAACTACCTGTATTAACAAAAATATTTTCACCGGCAATCATACTCAAAACACAGTCCTTCAGCCCTTCGTAGTTAAGATCAATATACATACGCAGCGCTTCAAACGTTTCAGTCTGATTCCAATAGTTGTCACAGATGCCTGATGTCACAGCCTCGATCACTGACTTTGGACTGTAGATGGAGTGCGCAAGAGTAAAACGATAGCCATCATACCATTCCTTCATTTCTGTCACATTCATGCTGTAGTGCTGGCATAATCCCTCTACTTCTTTTTCTGTAAATCCAACGAATTCCGCCAGCTGCCTTGGATTTGTCATGGAGAATTCTGAAAACATATTCAATGCGGAATGTGTACCGTATTTTTTGATCGGCAGGATTCCAGTCATATAGGCAAGGTGGATATATCCTTTGTCCTTGAGGAGATCCCGTAAAAAATCCAGATACTGTTCCTGTGCTTCTTTATCCTCTTTGAATTCTCGGAAAATACAATCCCACTCATCTATAATGACCACAAAGGGGCAGTGCGTGATCTGATATACGTCCTGCATACTTTCAGCCAGATCAGTTTCGTCATAATATTGAATGTCAGGATATTGTATTTTTAAATCCCGTATTACCAATTGCTTGATTCTTTGGATGAGATCATGAACTGTTTGGCTGCGGCTCAGAAATTCCTGTATATTCAGAAAGATAGTGTCATACTGGTTCAAATATTTGGAAAAAGCCTTATCTTGACCGATACTTAATTGTTCAAACATCGTTCTGGAATCGCAGCCGCGGCTGTAATAAGCAGACAGCATATCGGCTGCCATAGATTTACCGAAACGGCGGGGGCGGCTGACACAGAGATTTTGCTGTGTTGTGTTCAGAACTTTGTTTGTATACCGAATTAAGTCGGTTTTATCAATATATATTTCAGAATTCACAGCCTTGAAGAATTTATCATTTGTAGGATTCAGATATATTCCCATAATTCCTGTCCCCTTTCTTGATTGTTTTTAGTGTACCACGATTAACATAACTATTCTACAGCTTTCATCTTATTTTCTTGGTATTTTCTTAGTCATTCCGAATAAATTAGAATCCCTATCTTTATGCAGTTTTACCTAAATCATATAAAATGATTGGAAAAAGTTGACATTTGGATTATAAAACTGCATAATTATAAACAAATATTTAGTAGAATGCGGTCTAGAATATAGTATAGACTTTATTCTATTAAAACACAAATAGACCTATGAAAAATAAGGGAAAGAAAGGAGAATAACTTTGAATATTGTAACAATTATTCTGCGCGTTGCTATCGTAGTTTATGCATTGGTTTTTGCAGTTGTGTTTATAAAAGACTGCCTGAACCATAAGGAGGATTTCAAAGGAAGAAAGCATGTGACTCTATTTTTGATCGGGGTGATCACTAATTTTTTCGATACACTTGGAATTGGAAGCTTTGCGACAACGCAGGCTGCATTTAAGCTTACAAAATCCAGCTCAGACAGGATCATGCCGGGGACACTGAATGTAGGAGACTGTATTCCTGTTATGACAGAATTCCTGCTGTTTCTCGGCCTTGTGGAGGTGGCGCCTCTGACATTGGTTTCTATGATCGTGGGGGCCATCGTTGGATCGCTGATCGGGGCGAATATTGTATCAAAATGGTCTGTAACAGTGGTAAGATATGCGCTGGGCGGCGCGTTGGTGTTTCTTGCAGTCATGATGGGATGCCGCCTGATGGAGATCGGACCGTTTGGTACAGCGGGAATGGCGATCGGTCTTGGGGGATGGAAACTGGCAGTGGCAGTAGGCGTGAACTTCCTGCTGGGTGCGCTTATGACGATCGGTGTCGGACTTTACACACCATGTATCGCCCTCTGCAGTGCTTTAGGGCTGAACGTGAGGATTGCCTTTCCTGTGATGTTTGGATCCTGTGCATTTTTAATGCCATCCTGCGGCTTTGCATTTATTAAGAAGGGAACCTATGACAGGGCGGCAGCAGCCTGGCTGACGATCGGCGGCGCTGTAGGTATTTTTGTGGCCTTCTGTATTGTACGTTCTCTTCCTTTAGAGATACTGACCTGGATCATCATTGTGGTCATGCTCTATACTGCGGTCATGTTTTTTAAAGATGCGGTTAAAAAAGCGGAGTAAAGCAGTGCGCTGCTTCTGTATACGCCGGGCGGATGATTAGAACGATTGTATTTTTAACATATAGTTTTGTTGTATCTCATTAAATACTTGCCAAACTGTGACAAAAACTTTACAATAAAAGGGACAATTTAATAATGAAGGTTATTTGAAGAAGGAGACAGACATGAAAAGAAGAGGAATGAGTATTCTTTTGATGCTCACAATGGCTGTAACTATTGCACTGAGCGGATGTTCAGGTGATAAGGAAAAGCAGGAGTCGACCACGGAGAATAAACTTTCAGGAAAACCAGTCGAAGGCGGAAGTATCAAGGTAGGTATTTCCCAGGATTTGGACAGTCTTGACCCACACAAAGCAGTTGCGGCAGGAACAAAAGAGGTTTTATTTAACATTTATGAGGGCTTAGTGAAGCCGGATAAGGATGGTAATTTGATCGCAGCCGTAGCGAGCGAGTATAAAGTTTCAGATGACGCGAAGGTATATACATTTACCTTGCGTGATGGGGTGAAGTTCCATAACGGGAATGCCGTGACGGCAGAGGATGTAAAATATTCAATAGACAGATGCGCTGATACTTCTAATGGGGAACCATTGGTATCAGCGTATTCTATTATTGAGAGTGTGAACATTCTGGATGAGAAGACAGTAGAGATACGCTTGACGGAGCCAAATACAGAGTTTTTAGCCTATATGACGACTGCAGTTATCCCGAAGGATTATGACCAGCTGGATACGAAGCCGGTGGGGACGGGGCCGTTTAAGTATGTGTCACGAAGCCCGCAGGAGAATGTGATCCTTGAGAAGAACGGGGACTACTGGGGAGAGAAGGCACACCTGGATCAGGTGGAGTTTAAGATCGTGGCAGATGCAGATATGGTCGTGACGAACTTAAAAGGCGGCTCCATTGACATGGCGATGCGTCTGACATCCAGCCAGGCAGCGGAGCTTACAAAGGGCTTCCATATTGAAGAGGGGACCATGAACCTTGTGCAGGCACTATATCTGAACAATGACGTGGAGCCTTTGAACAATGAGAAGGTAAGGCAGGCGCTCTGCTATGCCATCAATCCCGATGAGATCATGGGTATGATGGCGGACGGTAAAGGAGTCCGCATCGGAACCAGCATGTATCCGGGGCTGAAAAAGTATTATGACGATGAGTATGTACATTATTATGAGCAGGATTTTGAAAAGGCAAAGGCACTGCTGAAAGAGGCAGGCTATGAGGAGGGATTCGATCTGGAGATTACGGTAAGCTCTGCGGACCAGCCCCATATAGACACTGCCCAGGTCATCGCAGAGGAGCTTAAAAATATCGGTGTCAATGTAACGATCAAGCCGATCGAGTGGGAGGCATGGCTGGAGGATGTATATGCGAACCGCGAGTACCAGTCAACGGTAGTCGGTGTGGATGCATCCAACCTTTCCGCCCGTGCGATGCTGGAGCGTTTTACAAGTGATGCACCGGGAAATTTCATCAATTTCAAGGATAAAGAGTATGATGAGGTGTTCAAAAAGGCGATCGCGTCAACGGATGAACAGGAGCAGATCAAGCTTTATAAAGAGGCAGAAGGCATTCTTGCCAAGAAGGCTGCCAATGTCTATATCCAGGATCTGGCGAACCTGGTGGCAGTCAGTGATAAGTACGACGGATATACATTCTATCCGCTTTATGTACAGGATATGTCTACAATATATATGGTAGAGTAAGGAGAACAGGGAGGTAAGTATGAAATTTGTTTTGAAAAAATTAACAGGTCTTATAATCGCATTATTAATTGTCAGCATACTTGCCTTCCTTGCCTTTGAGGTGATCCCCGGAGATCCGGCCAGATCGATCCTGGGTACGGAGGCAACCGAGGCGAAGGTCCAGGCTCTGCGGGAGGAGATGGGCTTAAACCGTCCCCTGCCGCAGCGTTATGGACAGTGGGTGAAGGATTTTGTGACAGGGGATATGGGGACTTCCTATTCCTATCAGGTTCCGGTGAGGGAAATGATCGGGGATAAGGTGCCGATCACGATCACTCTGGCAGTGATGGCATTTTTCTTTATCCTGCTGTTTTCCGTTCCTGTCAGTTTATTGAGTGTGCGGTATGAAAACCGGTTCGTGGACAAGTTTTTCCTGATCCTGAATCAGGTGACCATGTCGATCCCTCCGTTTTTTATCGGCATCGTTTTTACATTTTTGTTCGGGTTGGTATTCCAGTTATTCACACCCGGGGGATATGTATCTTATACGGAGAGCGTAAGCGGATTCCTGGGATATCTAGTCCTGCCATCCATTGCGATCGCACTGCCCAAGGCAGCGATGACCACAAAAATGTTCCGCAATTCGCTGATTACGGAAATGAGGCAGGATTACGTGCGCACAGCATTAAGCCGGGGAAACAGTCCCTGGAGGGTACTGGTGAGACATGCGCTTAAAAACGGGATTCTGCCGATCATTACCTTTTTAGCGATGGCGATCGCGGATATGATTGCAAACAGTATCGTGATCGAGCAGGTTTTCGGGATCCCGGGGCTTGGAAGGACCTTGATCTCTTCCATATCTAAGCGGGATTACCCGGTAGTGGAGGCTGTGATCGTGCTGGTCGCAGTGGTGATTCTGGTCATCAATGTGATCGTGGATCTATTATATCGGAAACTGGACAAGCGGATTGAAATATAGAGGTATGGATTTGGACAGGAAAAGTATAAACGGAACAAAAAAGGGAAAAACTTCCAGTAACCTTGCTGTTGTCAAAAGATTCGGGCGTAATCGGGCAGGAAGGAAGCCCGGAAGCTACAATTTTATATTTGGAGTGACACTGACCGTGATCATGGCCGGGCTGATCATACTGGGATTTTTCTGGACACCGTATGACACAGAGGCCATGCAGGGATCATTGAAGTTAAATGCACCCTCTCTTGCGCACATTTTCGGAACGGATCAGTTCGGGCGTGATGTATTCAGCCGGGTGCTTGCAGGGGCAGGCAGTACGTTTATGATCGCCGTAGGGACGGTTGTGATCGGCGGAGGGATCGGGATCTTAGTCGGTGCGGTGACCGGATATGTGGGCGGATGGCTCGACGAGGGTCTGATGCGTATCAACGATGCGGTTGCAGCATTTCCAAGCGTGCTTTTAGCCCTGGTCATCATCAGTATCTGGGGCACCGGCAAATATAAGGTCATGCTGGCTCTGGGGATCGCATTTATCCCCAGCTTTGCGAGGATCGTGCGGGGAGAGTTCATGCGGTGCCGGGAAGAGGATTATGTGACCAGCGCGAAGCTGATCGGGGTGAGAGCGCCGCGGATCTTATTCGTACACATACTGCCGAATATTTTACCCACCCTGCTTTCTTCTTTGACCATTGGATTTAACAATGCGGTGATCCAGGAGGCGGGGATGAGTTACTTAGGGATCGGCGTGCAGCCGCCAGATGCGAGTCTGGGCCGGATGCTTTCGGAATCCCAGACCTATCTGGCAAGCGGGCCGTGGTGCGCGATCTTCCCGGGAATATTCCTGGTACTTTTGATCCTGGGCGTGGGGATGCTCGGGGAAGGAATCCTGGACAGATTTGGAGGTGGAAGATAATGCTGAGAGTAGAGAATTTATCCATCCATTTTGAAGACCGTGGGACAAACCAGGAGGTGGTGCGGGATGTCTCCTTTGAGCTGAAAGACTCTGAGATCCTGGGGATCGTGGGGGAATCCGGGTCCGGCAAGACGATGACAGCACTCACGATAGCAGGACTTTTAAAAGATGCGGCAGTCTTGGACAGCGGGAAGATCTGGCTGGATGAGCGGGAGCTCCTTTCACTTTCTGCAAAAGAAATGCGTGAGGTCCAGGGCAGAGATATCAGTATGATTTTCCAGGAGCCTATGACGGCCCTGAATCCGACTATGAGAATTGGAAAACAGGTGGAGGAGGCCCTGCTTTTGCACACCAGACTTTCAAAAGAGGAGCGCAGGCAGAAGGTGCGAAAGGCACTGGAGGATGTGGAGCTTGACCAGCCGGAGCTATTGTGCGGGAAGTATCCCCATGAGCTGTCAGGCGGGATGCGCCAGCGGGTGATGATCGCCTCGGCGATCGTGTGCCGGCCGAAGCTTTTGATCGCGGATGAACCGACTACGGCGCTGGATGTGGGGACGCAGGAGAGCATTTTGAAGCTGCTTAAGAAGCTGAACTTAAAGTACGGGATGGGAATTCTCTTTATTTCCCATAACCTGAGAGTGGTCAATGAGCTCTGCAGCCATGTACTGGTGATGAAGGACGGGCAGATCCTTGAGCGGGGAGCCGCAAAAGAGATCTTTCAGAATCCGCAGACGGAATATACGAAGGAACTGATCGCTGCGATTCCGGGACGGACAAAGGACAGCAGGTTCTATGATCTGCTGAGAGAAAAGGCGGGTGAGAAGAATGCCTGAGAAGGTGCTTGAACTGAGCCATGTAAATGCATATTATAGAGAAGGAAGACACAGGAAACAGGTATTGGAGGACGTGTCATTCACCCTGCACGAGGGTGAGATCGTAGGTCTGGTGGGGGAAAGCGGCAGCGGAAAATCAACGCTGTGCAAGTGTGTCCTCGGACTTCTTAAGGATTACGAGGGTGAGGTAGTCCATTATACAAAATCACCGCAGATGATTTTTCAGGATCCGTTTCGTTCCCTGAATCCCAAAAAGACCATCGGGTGGATCCTGGAAGAACCTTTGAAAATACAGGGCGGCTTTTCCCGGGAAGAGCGCAGGAAAAAGGCGGAGGAGATGCTTCAAAGGGTGCATCTTTCTGCTCAGGTGTATCAACGTTATCCAAGAGAACTAAGCGGCGGGCAGCGACAGCGTGTCAGCATTGCGCTTGCCCTGATCACGGGGACGAAGTTTATCCTGGCGGACGAGCCTTTGTCGGCGCTGGATGTGACCGTTCAGGCGCAGATCATCGCTCTGCTGAAAGAACTGCAGGAGAAGGAGAAGATCTGTTACCTGTTTGTCTCCCATGATCTGGATGTGGTGAGTATGCTCTGCAGCCGTGTTCTCTTTTTAAAAGACAGGAAAGTGAAGGAATATGCGGACTTATAAAATGACGATAGTATATGACGGCACCCGTTACCAGGGATGGCAGCGTCAGAAAACGACGGGGTGCACTATCCAGGGGATCGTGGAGGAAGCGGTCAGCAAAATAGCGGGATACCCGGTGGAGATAGACGGCTCCGGCAGAACTGACGGGGGCGTCCATGCCAAGGGGCAGACAGCGAGTCTGACCTTATCGGGTAAGGTGGATGAGGAACAGTTTCGCAAGGGGATGAATGAGCTTCTCCCGGAAGATATCCGGGTGAAGGAGATGCTCCTTATGAAGAATGGTTACCATGCCCGTTTAAATGCGAAGGGGAAACGGTATGAGTATTTTATCGATACAAGGGAAAAACCGGATGTATTCGCAAGAAAATACTGCTATCACTTTCCGTATGAGCTGAATGTTGCGGCGATGGAGGAGGCAGCAGGATATCTGATCGGAAAGCATGATTTTGCAGGGTTTACAGACAAAAAAGATGAAAAGTCCACAATTCGGACAATTTATGATATAATCATTGAGAAACAGGGCAGCAAGATACGGATCGAGTATTATGGGACAGGATTCTTATACCATATGGTCCGGATTCTGACCGGGACACTTCTGGATGTCGGAACAGGACAGAAGAAGCCTGAGGAGGTGCTGACTATTCTGGAGGAGAAGAAACGCGAATATGCGGGATTTCTTGCTCCGGCTATGGGACTGTTTTTAAAGGAAGTGTATTATGCGTAAGGTCTGAGGGTACAGATGTTCATGAAGATATGGGCAGGGGGCGGGATGTGAGAAGGAACAGAATAGGTGGTGCCGGACGGCACCCGTCTGTCAGAGATTTCCACAGACCGGTCCCTGCTTTGTATTTGAGCAGGACTCTCAGATCACAAGAATTGATTTCAACAGAATCAGAAATACAAGGATAAAAAGGAGGCAGATATGAAGTTTATTTCATGGAATGTGAATGGAATCCGTGCCTGTGTACAGAAGGGGTTCTTAGAATTTTTTAAAGAGGCCGATGCGGATATTTTCTGTATCCAGGAAACCAAGATGCAGGAAGGGCAGCTTGAACTGGAACTTGAGGGATACCATCAGTACTGGAATTATGCGGTGAAAAAAGGATATTCAGGCACCGCAGTATTTACAAAGAAGGAGCCGCTTACGGCGGCATACGGGATCGGGATTGAGGAGCATGACCAGGAAGGACGCGTGATCACGCTGGAGTTTGAGGATTTTTACTTTGTGACGGTCTATACTCCCAATTCTCAGAATGAACTTGCCAGACTGGATTACCGGATGAAGTGGGAGGATGATTTCCGCGCATATCTGAAAAAACTGGAAGAAAAAAAGCCGGTTGTCGTGACCGGGGATATGAATGTGGCACATCAGGAGATCGACCTGAAAAATCCGAAGACGAACCGGAAAAATGCAGGCTTTACTGATGAAGAAAGACAGAAGTTTACTGAGCTGTTAGATGCTGGCTTTATTGATACGTTCCGCTATTTTTATCCGGATCAGGAGGGGATCTATTCCTGGTGGTCTTATCGGTTCCGTGCCCGTGAGAAGAACGCAGGGTGGCGTATCGACTATTTCTGCGTATCAGAAGCATTGAAGGACAGGCTGGTGGATGCGAAGATCCTGACCGGGGTCATGGGATCAGACCATTGTCCGGTCGTACTGGAGATGGAGTAGAGAAAGATCAGATCTGTGGCTTTAGGTCTGCAGTAAGATTAAGAAATATGATACCAGGGTCAAAAGGTCATGCTTTTCATGTGAGCATGAAAAAGCATGACTTTGGGACCCGTAAAACATCCAGTGGATGTTCGTTTAACGCCGACCGGAGCGGAGCGCAGATGTGGGAGCACGAAGTGCGTAACAATCCGTAGGTATCATGGGGGCAAAATACCTTTTGACCCCAGCATCATGATATATATTTAGAAACAGGAGGCAGTCAAAAATGACGAAGATAGATATTATTTCCGGTTTCCTCGGAGCCGGAAAGACGACTTTTATTAAAAAAATGCTTAAGGAGGCATTTCAGGGAGAGCAGGTGGTCCTGATCGAGAATGAATTCGGCGAGATCGGAATTGACGGAGGGTTCCTTAAGGACTCCGGGATCGAGATCCGTGAGATGAATTCAGGATGTATCTGCTGTTCACTGGTTGGAGATTTTGGAAAATCTCTGAAAGAGGTGGTAGAGACTTACCATCCCGACCGGATCCTGATCGAGCCTTCCGGAGTGGGGAAACTTTCTGATGTCATCAAGGCCGTACAGGATGTACAGGGTGAGATCGATGCAGTACTCAACAGTTTTACAACCGTTGTTGATGCCACGAAATGCAGGCTTTACCGTAAGAATTTCGGAGAGTTTTTCAGCAACCAGGTAGAATATGCAGGAGCAATTATTTTGAGCCGTACCGATAAGGCAAAGCCGGAGAAGGTGGAAGAGAGTTACCAGATCTTACGGGAATTGAATGAAAAGGCTCCGATCATCACAACACCGATCGCAAAGCTTTCCGGTGAGAAGCTGCTTGAGACGATGGAACACAGTAGATCTCTGGAAGAGGAGCTTCTGTCAGAGATGATCTGCCCGGAATGCGGCGGACACCATGAGCATGGAGAGGACTGCGGGTGTGGTCACGACCACCATCATGATCATGCCCACGATGAGAACTGTGGGTGCGGTCACGACCACCATCACGATCATGTTCACGATGAAAGCTGCGGATGCGATGACCACCATGATCACAATGAAAGCTGCGGGTGCGGCCATGACCACCATGATCACAATGAAAGCTGCGGGTGCGGTCACGACCATCATGACCATGGTCATCACCATGCGGACGAGGTGTTTACAAGCTGGGGCCGTGAGACGGTCAAGAGTTTTACCAGAGAGGAGATCGCTCATATTTTAAAGACGCTGGAATCTGATGATTCTTACGGAATGATCCTGCGTGCAAAAGGGATGGTAGCAGGAGACGGCGAGTGGCTTTATTTTGATATGGTGCCGGAAGAGCATGAGGTGCGCAGCGGTGCGGCTGAATATACCGGAAGGATCTGCGTCATTGGCTCTGACTTGAAGGAAGAAAAGCTGGCAGAATTATTTGGTATAAAATAAAGGCAGGATTGGAGAGGTAGAAATGGCAGAACCAGAGGTTATGGTGTATTTGATGACAGGGTTTTTGGACAGTGGAAAGACCCAGTTTTTAAAGTTTACGCTGGAGCAGGATTATTTTCAGATAGACGGCAAGACGCTTCTCATCCTCTGTGAGGAGGGCGAGGAGGAGTATGATCCGGCCGGGATGCTAAAATATGGTGTTGTGATCGAAACTGTGGAGGATCAGGAGGAACTGACAGAAGAGTGGCTGGAAGAGATGAACCGTAAGCACCAGCCGGAGCGTGTTGTTGTCGAGTATAACGGGATGTGGAAGGTCAGTGATTTTGAGGCAATGAAGCTGCCAGAGGGCTGGGGGATCGAGCAGAAGCTGACAACGGTGGATGCGAGCACGTTTCAGATGTATCTGACGAATCTAAAGCCGCTGTTTGTGGAAATGGTCCGGAATTCGGAAATGGTATTATTTAACAGATGTACCGATAAGAAGCCGCTCCCGGGATACCGCCGCAGTGTAAAGGTAGTCAGTCCCCAGGCTGAGGTGATCTTCGAGGATGAGCAGGGGGAAGTGGAGAATATCTTTGAGGATGATGTTCCATATGATCTGAATGCACCAGTCATTGAGGTACGCCGCGAGGACTATGGGATCTGGTACGTGGATGTGATGGATAACCCGGACAGATATAAGGGAAAGACCGTCGAATTCACGGCAAGGGTGTTAAAGCCCAAGGGATTTCCATCAAAGGTCTTCTTGCCGGGACGTATGGCGATGACATGCTGTGCGGATGATACCACATTTCTTGGATATATATGCAAAAGTGCTTATGCACCGAAGTTAAAACCTGGGCAATGGGTCAAGGTGCGGGCAAAGATCGGGTTTGGACGTGTATCGATCTACCGCGGAGTGGGGCCGGTGCTGGAGGCGGAGAATATCGAGCTGGCGGATCCGATCGAAGAATTGGTATACTTTAATTAAACGATTTAAAAAAGTTATTGCATTGAATAGTGATGTGCGTTAGAATTATAACAAATAGATACCCGCAGGGCATCCCGTAACACATGCCCTGCGGGCGGGTTTACAGCTTTGCTGTAAAAAATAAAGTATACTTATTGAACTACGAATGTTTAATAAGGTATAGAAATAAGGAGAGAGTCTATGGAAAAGCAATTTGATGTAATCGCAATGGGGGAGCTCTTGATTGATTTTACTATGAATGGCCAGAGTGAGCAGGGCAACAACCTGTTTGAGGCATGCCCTGGCGGAGCACCATGCAACGTGCTTGCGATGCTGAATAAGCTGGGCAAGAAGACAGCATTTCTCGGAAAAGTGGGGAAAGATCAGTTTGGTGCATTATTAAAGGATACTTTAGATGAAGCCGGTATTGATACATCGAATCTGATGATGGATCAGGATGTGAACACAACGCTGGCGTTTGTACATACGTTTCCTGACGGTGACCGCGAGTTTTCATTTTACAGGAACCCGGGGGCAGATATGATGCTGACCGAGAATGAGGTGGATGCAGAATTTCTGAAAAAGACAAGACTATTCCACTTTGGTACGTTATCTATGACCCATGAAGGTGTCCGTAATGCGACGAAAAAGGCGCTTGATATTGCAAAAGAGAACGGGCTTCTTATTTCTTTTGACCCGAACTTACGCCCGCCGCTCTGGAGCTCCCTGGAACTGGCAAAGGAACAGATGGAGTACGGATTTAAGTTCTGCGATATTTTGAAGATATCTGACAATGAGATTCAGTTCGTGTCAGGGAAAGAAGATTATGATGAGGGAATCAAGTACCTCCAGGAGAAATACAATATCCCGCTGATCCTTCTGACGATGGGAAAAGACGGAAGCCGTGCATATTATAAGGGAATGCGCGTGGAGAGAAGCGGGTTTGCGATGAAGACGATCGAGACGACCGGTGCGGGGGATACTTTCTGCGGAAGCTCTTTGAATTATATTTTGGAGCATGGATTAGATAACCTGACAGAAGAGCAGCTCGGTGAGATGCTGACTTTTGCAAATGCTGCGGCAGCAGTGATTACGACCCGCAAAGGGGCGATCAGGGCGATGCCTGAGAAACAGGAAGTGCTGGAAGTTATTGGATAATTAAGTGTGACCTATAAAGAGAATCCTATAGAAGATTTGAAGACAGATTTTCTATAGGATTTTTATATTCAAATGGATTACTCAGGGGGAAAGAGAATGCATGAATTAACAGAACTAATAAAAAATGACATGAAGCCGGCGTTAGGTGTAACAGAACCGGGAGCGATCGCATTTGCGGCAGCCAAGGCGCGCAGCTATGCGAGAGGGGAGCTTGTGCGGCTCAACGTGGCAATGAACAGCGGGATGTATAAAAATGCATTTACCTGTGGAATTCCAAATTCCATCGAGGTGGGAAATGTTTTTGCGGCTGCTTTGGGGTATGTGGCAGGGAACGCTGAAAAAGGGCTGGAGGCCCTGGCGGATGTAAAGGAAGCGGATAATGCCAAGGCGCGCAGACTGATCGATGAGGGAAAGATCACAGTAGAATTAAGCGGGATCTCAAGCCGGATTTTCATAGAGGCTGCTTTGGAGACAACGTTTGACACAGTTATTGTGACAATCCGTGATTCGCATACCAACATTACCAGCATCGCGGTCAATGGACAGATGAAGCTGGGCGCTGAGAGTGATACGAAGACAGAGACAGGAGAAACGGCGGATGTTGGGGAAGAAGGGCATGTCATACACAAGTACACATTACGGCAGGTATATGAATATATCACAACGGTAGAGCTTGGAGAACTTTATTTTATAGAAGATGCCTATAGAGTGAACTTGGAGCTGTTTCAGGAGGGAATTGAGAATCCAAGGACTACCTTTGCCAGACATCTGCTTGAGTTAAATGGCGGAAAAGTGATTTCCGAAGATGAGCAGGCGTCGGCCTCTCTGATGTGTAATGCGGCGATTGAAGCGAGAGTCTTGGGGCTTGAGAAACCGGCAATGAGTATTACCGGTTCCGGGGCACATGGGATCATTGCCACCATGCCGCTGTATGCTTCATATAAAGTTAACGGTTATACGAAGGAGAAACTGCTTCGGGCAACTGCGCTGAGCTATCTGGTCTGCATGTATATTAAGGAATATTCCGGCAGGCTGTCAGCCTTCTGTGGATGTGCGATCGCGGCAGGCTACGGCATGGCATGCGCACTTGTTTATCTTAGGGGAGGAACTGTGGAAATGATGGCGCATACGCTCAACAACATGGCGAGCAGCATTACCGGAATGATCTGTGACGGAGGCAACCAGGGCTGTACTATGAAGGGGATCACGGCAGTAGATGCAGCATATAAGTCGGTGGATTTTGCCATGAATGGGATTTATGTCTATGATGTACACGGAATCAACGGGGAAACCCCGGAGGAGACCATGAGAAATATGGGGCGGATCGCGTCTCCCGGGATGACAGGCACAGAAAAGACGATCGTAGAGATCTTTGAGCATAAATTAAAGAAATAATCAGCATACCGTACAAACAGTAGTGCTTATAATAGAAATAAGAAGTATCATCTGTGGTGGATATGTTGGAATATAAAAGAGCCGGCAGGCACAAACATCAAATGTTTTGGTTAGTCTTATATGTCAGTATTGCAGTCGCCAGTATGATATATACCAAGACGATACGTGTGAGAAATACAGATGTACAGTACCCGAAAACAGACAGCGGGGAGGGCGGCGGTGAGACAAAAGGGGAGGCAGGACACAGCAAAACAGCCGGCCCGGATCACGCTGAAAAGGGAAGCGGGGTGGCTGCAAAGATAGTCCTGTCAGTCCCACTGATCAGTCAGAGCGAGTATCCGACAGGCTGTGAGAGCGTGACCTCGGTTATGGCACTTCGATATGCAGGATATGATGTAACTATTGATGATTTTATTGATCAGTATTTAAAGATCGGTAAATATTACGCAGAAGACGGGCAGTATTATGGAAACAGCCCCTATCACTATTTTATCGGAAACCCGAGGACAGGCAGTGGATTTGGATGTTTTGCACCAGTGATCTACGATGCACTTGTAGAGGCGGCGGGAGCAGATCATGTAAAGGACTTAACAGGTATGCCGCTGGAGGCGCTTACCAGGAATTATATACAAAACGGGATTCCTGTCATTATCTGGGCGACCATGGAGATGAGACCCGCCTACCCCGGCAGGAAATGGACTCTTCTGGAGACAGGGAAGGAGTATACCTGGCAGGCACAGGAGCACTGTCTTCTATTGGTCGGTGCGGATGAACAGTCCTATTATTTTAATGACCCCAGACATGGGGAAGGAATCACAAAGTATGAGAAAGAAGTAACCCAAAAACGATATCAGGAAATGGGCAGTCAGGCACTTGCGGTGCTGCCCTAATTGTGTCTGAAAGGCAGAATCCTTTAAAACTTTAGAATATTCTGAAAACGGCGAGCAAAAGGGTCTGACCCTTTTGAAATACCTTTTGAAATAATGTAAAAAGAATTGTCGCATTTTGTGAAAAAATAGTGGATTTTTACACTTTCTTTTTGGCATCTTTTAGTGTAAAATATTGAACCATGGCCGATGAAAGCCGTGAACTTTATTGTAGGTCCATCGCAGTAGATGGGACACTCTAAGATATCCAGGAGGGAACAGATATGCCAGGTTTAACATTGACAGCAAATGCAGTACGTATAGGGTTTTCGAATGTAAATGAGATTCAGGAATTTGTGCAGACAATTAAGGATTACCGAGGTGACCTTGACCTTGTTCAGGGGAGAATGGTGGTTGATGCAAAGTCAATCCTGGGAATCTGCAGTCTCAATATGCAGGAGGAGATGGAACTTCAGGCTTATAATGGGGACTTTGACGGACTTAGAGTTAAGATCAGTAAGTTTATAAGATAAATAGTGAGAGGCGTTTTCTGTTGAAGAAGGCGCCTATTTTTATGTTTTTAAATTCTGTTTTTCGTGGTAAAATATATTCCATATATCAGGAAATGAGGAGCTTTTGTTGAAAGATATATAAAGGTACGATTACGAGATAATAATGAAGGAGTGGAATAATATGAAATTCACAAAAATGCAGGGAATAGGCAATGATTATGTATATGTAAATGGATTTGAGGAGAAATTGGACGCTCCATCGGAGACGGCGGTCAAGGTCAGCGACCGTCATTTTGGAATTGGCTCGGACGGGCTGATCCTGATCAATCCTTCCAATGTGGCTGATTTTGAGATGGAGATGTACAATGCGGATGGCTCAAGAGGAGAAATGTGCGGAAATGGAATCCGCTGTGTGGCGAAGTATGTTTATGATTACGGTCTGACAGACAAGACGCAGATATCCATTGAGACCTTGGCAGGAATTAAATATCTTGATTTGACAGTAAAGGACAAGAAGGCAGTACAGATCAGGGTAGATATGGGGAAACCAATCCTGGAGCCACAGCAGATTCCTGTGGCTGCAGAGGGAAGCAGTGCTGTGGATGTCCCTATCCTTGTGGATGGGCGGGAATACAGAATGACATGTGTCTCCATGGGAAATCCTCATGCAGTCATTTATATGGATGAGATAGATCATCTGGAAATTGAGAAAATAGGACCGAAGTTTGAAAAGCATGAACGTTTTCCAAAACGGGTCAACACAGAATTTGTTAAAATATTAGACCGAAACACGGTGCAGATGAGAGTTTGGGAACGCGGTTCAGGAGAAACACTTGCGTGCGGAACCGGGGCATGTGCTGTTGCAGTTTCCTGTATCTTAAATGGTCTGACAGAGGATAAGGTGACGGTGAAATTACTGGGTGGAGATCTTCTGATCGAGTGGGACAGAGAAGCGGACAAAGTCTATATGACAGGACCTGCAGAAGTTGTGTTCGATGGTGAATGGAACGGATAATATCAGGTAAGAATAAACGTCAGGCAGGAATAACCAAGAGACTAAGTATACAAAAAGGAGAACGGATATGTTTAAAATAAATGATAACTATTTAAAATTACCCGGCAGCTATTTGTTTTCAACGATTGCCAAAAAAGTGAATGCATATACGGCAGAAAACCCGGACAGAACAATTATCCGTCTTGGAATCGGAGATGTTACCCAGCCACTGGCTCCGGTTATTATAGAATCTCTGCACAATGCAGTAGATGAGATGGGGGATGCAGAGACATTTCACGGATATGCGCCGGATCTGGGCTATGAATTTTTAAGAAATGCGATGGCAGAGCATGATTACCGTTCCCGCGGCTGTGACATTGCAGCAGATGAGGTATTTATTTCCGACGGTGCGAAATGTGATTCAGGCAATATTCAGGAAATCTTTAGTAGAGATAATAAAATCGCGGTCTGTGATCCGGTATACCCTGTTTATGTAGACACAAATGTTATGGCAGGAAGGACTGGCACTTATGATGAAAGGACCGGGACTTGGAGTGATGTTATTTATATGCCGTGTACAGAAGCCACAGGTTTTGCACCGGAGCTTCCAAAAGAAACACCGGATATTATCTATCTGTGTTTCCCGAATAATCCAACGGGATCGACCCTGACAAAAGCACAGCTTCAGGAATGGGTGGATTATGCAAACCGTGTGGGTGCCGTTATTATTTATGATGCTGCATATGAAGCATATATTTCGGAGAAGGATGTGCCTCATACGATTTATGAGTGTGAAGGTGCAAGGACATGCGCCATAGAGCTGAGAAGCTTCTCTAAGAATGCAGGCTTTACCGGAGTCCGCTTAGGCGCTACGATCATACCGAAGGATTTGAAATGCGGTGACGTGACGCTGCATTCCCTTTGGGCAAGACGTCACGGCACAAAGTATAATGGAGCTCCCTATATCGTTCAGCGGGCAGGTGAATCAGTATATTCCAATAAAGGCCGTGAACAGCTTAAAAAACAGATAGCATACTATATGAATAATGCAAAAATAATCTATCATGGTTTAAAGGATGCAGGCTATAGTGTGTCTGGAGGAGTCAATGCTCCTTATATCTGGTTAAAAACCCCGAAGGGAATGGATTCCTGGGAATTCTTTGACTACCTGCTTGAAAAAGCGAATGTGGTAGGAACCCCGGGCTCTGGATTTGGGCCAAGCGGGGAAGGATATTTCCGGCTCACTGCATTCGGCAGCTATGAGAATACAGTAGCGGCCATGGAACGGATCAAGGCATTATAAAAGGGGACAGAGCGACCTGCAAAGGGGTCTGCAAAGGGGTCTGACCCCTTTGCACTCCGTTTTCTGAATATTCAGAAAATAACGCCTAAAAATTTTTTTTGATGGAAATTAAAAAAAGGGGTTGATTTTTTCCGGGAGTTTGTTATAATAACCATGTTGCGTCGGACAAGACAAAACAAAATGCTGATGCGGATTGGTGTAATGGCAGCACAGCAGACTCTGACTCTGTTAGTAGAGGTTCGAGTCCTCTATCCGTAGTTAAGAATCTGCGAAAGCAGATTCTTAATTTTCTCTTTAAGAGAGACAAAAGTTCATACATATCGGAGTGTGGCTCAGCTTGGTAGAGCGCTACGTTCGGGACGTAGAGGTCGCAGGTTCAAATCCTGTCACTCCGATTACCGAGATGAGATACCGGAGTTCCTTGGAAGCACGAGGGATACCGGTTTTTTTATATCTTTATTTTTTGACCGGCAAACGGACTATCCATTCCGATAGTCCGAATGTCCGATCAAAAAGTCCACACTGACGCCGAACAGATCTGCCAGCAAAATCAAGGAGTCAATTCCACATTCCCGTTTTCCTCGTTCATAATTTGCGATAGCCTGACGGCTTGCACCGAGGTAGTCTGCGACTTGATCCTGCGTCATGCGGTGTGACAGTCTAAGTATTTTCAATCTCTTTGCAAATAAATTTTCCATAAATTGATGCCCCCTCATTTATATGTGATTTCACAATACCCCTGTCTATCTATCATACCACTATCCCCTGTACTTTTCAATTGACCATAATTTCCCAATCCTCCCCGCAACAGACCTTGATCAGATTATTCTAGACCTTAAATTCACTCCTGATTTTCTATGTTTATCTGGCAATACCACAGCAGGAACAGTATAATAGAAGAAAAATAACGAGAAAGTAAAAAGGCAGGTACAGATTCATGGAAAAAGAGCTGATAAGGAGCTGCATTGATTGTGCAGCCGTGAATTGCGATGTGGGAAATAAGACATATCCTAAGTTTTGTGTGACAACAGAAAACCGGGACGAGGCTGTTATGGAGGAAGCACTGAGTTTATATGAGGAGGAAGAGAATCACAGGATCATGATCGAGGCGGCCAATGTTGAGGCCGAGTTCTATGGTATGATGACGAGAGTCGAGGAGACGGCAGAGTTTGCCAAAAGGATGGGATTCAAAAAATTGGGAATCGCTACATGCGTGGGTTTGATCAGCGAATCCAGGATACTGGCATCCATTCTTAGGAAAAAAGGATTCGAAGTGATTGGCATAGCATGCAAAGCCGGGGCAGTAGATAAGACACGTGTTGGAATCGATGAAGCCTGCAAAAAAGTGGGGAAGAATATGTGCAATCCCATTCATCAGGCAAAACGTCTGAATGCGGAAAACACAGAGCTGAATATAGTGATGGGACTCTGTGTGGGGCATGACAGTCTGTTTTATAAGTATTCGGAAGCACCGGTGACAACACTCGTGGTAAAGGACCGGGTATTGGGACATAATCCGGTGGCAGCACTCTACACGGCGGGTTCTTACTATAAACGTCTGCTTACGGAAACAGAAGAAAGTAAAAATGAATAGACTGTTTTTCCAGAAGCTTTTTAAGATAGATATTAGTGTAGTTCTCTTCCGGCTTCCATGCAATATTTTAGACTTTCCGCTGCGAGGCATATTATGTTATATTAGAATCGCTAAAGAGGACGAAGTATATAATACATGGAGGTTATCATGAGTAAATATGTGATTTTCGATATTGACGGTACATTGAACCAGACTGCGCTGTATGCCCTGGAAGCCTACAAAAGGGCATTGAAAAAGAGGGGAAGGGAGGCTGAGGAGACGGAGATATTATCCTGTATCGGCCTGAGTCCGGCGGGGATCATAGAGAAGCTTTTCGGAAGCCTGGAAGGAAAGGAGCTGTCTGACTGGCGCAGGGACATCAGAGAATATGAATTCCGTCTGATGGAAGAACATGCTGCGGCCTTTCCGGGAGTGAAAGAGAGCCTGGATAGGCTTCTTAAGGCAGGTTATGAATTGGCGGTCTGCTCCAATGCTTTTCCGGAGCACATTGAGCATGTATTGGAAATGATAGAGCTTAAGGACTATTTCCCGGTGATCGGTTCCCTGAAAATGGGTAATACCAAGGCAGAGGTCTTGGGAACACTGCTTAGGCAGCTTGGCTGTGAGGCTGCCTGTATGGTGGGGGATCGGAAGTTTGATATTGAGGCGGCAGGAGAAAACCATATTCCAGTTATAGGCTGTGCTTATGGATATGCACCGGAAGAGATCCGGTCTGCAGACCGGGTGGTAGAAAACGCGGGTGAGATTGCAGAGGCAGTGATGGCTTTGATCTAGCTGAAAGAAGGGTTTTGAATGAACAAAAGGACTGTGTCTATCATAAACGAATTAAATCAATTGGACAGGCTGATACAGATTTCTGATCTGGCAGACCAATTTCAGGTTTCCCAGAGGACCATTCGGAATGATCTGAATGCGATCAATGAGATCCTGAGGGAAAACAGCCTTACAGAGCTTGAATTAAAAAGCGGGGGACAGATCCATAGAAATGAAGATTTTCCGAAGATATTAGGGTTGGTGTCTGATAAGGATTACTATGTGTACAAGCTCTCCAAAGAGGAACGAAAAACGATCGCAGCAGCTATGCTGATCAGCTCTTCAGAATATATCACTCTGTCTACCATTGCAGACAGCCTGTTTGTAAGCAGGGCAACGGTCATCAATGATCTGGACGATATCAAAGCCTATATCCGTTCTGGAAATCTGGAGGTTTTGTCTCATCCCAACAAAGGGCTGCGTGTGGAGGGAAGAGAAAGTGATAAACGCCTGTTCCTGATGGGGCTGGGTGGTGCAGCAGATACCATAGATACAGGTGGACGGGCGGCAGAAGAGGATGCAGCCTCTAAATATATCAGTGTCCGGGCTGGAAACAAGATCACCATCCAGAAGATCCTGAGTGAGCAGGAACATCTGCACAAGAGTTTTCTTACAGATGATTCCTTCCAGAAGCTGATATTATACCTTGGGATTATGGTGAATCGGAATCTCCAGGGGGAGTATATGGAGATCCGCAAGAAAAAAGATAACAGTAAATACAGGATGGCACAGGATATCCTGAGATATATCTCCCAGTACTGCCAGATCAACACGACGGAGGATGAAGTTCAGTTCCTGAGTGAAATGCTGACGATGGCCCGTTATATCAGGCAGAGGTCTAATGAACGCGAGGCCGTCAGAATACAGCTCATTACGAGACAGTTTATTGAAAATATTTCCGAAGAATTGGAGATCAACTTAAACAGTGATTATGATTTCTTTGAAAATCTGTCCAACCACCTGGAATCCGTCTTTACATCAAAACCGGCCTCTTATCCGGCAAACCCTCTCATCAGGGAAGTGTTAGAGGACAATCAGGATGTATTCGAAGTTGTGAAGAGGCAGCTTGGCGTGATCTGCCGGCATGTAGGAAGAGTGCTTACAGAGGATGAGGTGGCCTATATTACGATTCATGTCTGTGCCGCACTGGAACGGAAGAAGAATAAGGAAATAGCTTTCCATGTGATCGTTGCCTGTCATGGCGGCATCGGGACCTCTCAGCTTTTGATGGAAAGACTGAAGAAGCACTTTAATTTTCAGATCGTAGACATCATTTCTTCCCACGAGGCAAAAAATATTACCCAGAAGCAGGCCGATTTTATCATTTCTACGGTTCCACTGCCGGACTGCAGGGTGGAGTATGTGATCGTCTCCCCGATGCTAAGTGACGAGGATTATATCCGGGTCGGCAATAAGATCGATGCACTTCGTAACAGCCGACATCTTCCCTCACGCGTGGAAGCAAAGGAGATGACCGCAAAGGGGCTTTTGGAGCAGCTTGCCCCAGTCATCTATCGAATGGTGCCGGAAACTGCGCCGGACGTGATGAAAGAGGTCAGGAAGGTAGTGCGAGGATATTTTAAACAGTCTGTGGAGGCGGATGCAGAAATCTTTTCCCCGGATCTGCATCATCTTCTGCCGGAGAGCCATATCCAGCTAGGGGCAGAGTGTGCAGACTGGAGGGAGGCGGTTTTAAGATCGGCAGAGAAGCTTTTAGAAGAGGGATACATTGAAGAACGCTATATCGATGCAATGATCCATAATATAGAAGAAAACGGTCCCTATGTGGTCCTGGCCAGAGGATTTGCCGTTCCGCATGAAGGCTTGGAGCAGGGCAGTGTGAAGGTGGGCATGAACCTGATCCGTTTAAAGACTCCTGTGTGTTTTGGGGACGAGGAGAATGATCCTGTGGAATTCGTCTGCTGCCTAAGTGCGGTGGATCATAAGACTCATCTAAAAGCATTTTTTAACCTGGTCAATATGCTGCAGAATGGAGAATTTATAATGAGGCTCAGGAAATGCCAGACTGCACTTGAGGCTGCTCATATTATCGAGGAATTTGAATACAAGACGGCAGAATATTAACAGTCAGTTTCGCAGGAAGCTAAGCGAAAAACAGGGACGGTAAAAGCCGGTATAATAACAGAAGAACCAGCAAAAAGTAATTTCATAAGAATGGTCAAAATCCTTTCCCATATGTTTGAAATGATTTTGACCGTTCTATTTTTTTGCAAAAAAAGTGAAATACCTTTGACTGTTTTTCACAGGAGACACATGCTAGGATAGAGGTAAAGAAAGAGAGAAGCCGGCAAGCAAAAAATCTTTCAAGGTTTATCATCAATTAAGTGCTAAAAGCGAAAGGAGTTAGAGATATGATTTGGGAGGAGTTAAAAGATTCCCTGATCTTCACAGGGCTTAGGGCTGGGACTTCAGACGATGTCATGAGGCAGCTGGGTGCAGCCTTTATAGAGGAAGGATATTGTAAAGAAACCTATGCAGACGCCCTGATCAAACGGGAGAGGGAATTCCCGACGGGGCTGGATGTAAACGGGATCGGAGTGGCAATTCCACATACGGATGTCAGCCACGTGAACAAACCAGGGATCGCGATCGCAGTTTTAGAGGATCCGGTCATCTTTATCCAGATGGGGACGGACGATGAGACGACTCAAGTCAGGCTTGTATTTATGCTGGCGGTGAAGGATCCGAATGCGCATTTAGAGAATTTGCAGCAGATCATAGCCATCATCCAGGATACAGATGTTTTAGAGAAATTATTAGAGGTAAAAGAGAAAAAAGAAATCATTGAGATCATCAGAGAAAAGGAGAATTCATTATGAAAAAGAAAGTAATCGTAGCATGTGGCGGAGCAGTAGCAACTTCAACTATCGCAGCAAATAAAGTCGTAGAATTGTGTAAAAAGAATGGGATCGACGTAGAAATCTGTCAGATCCGAATTTCAGAGATCGAGTCAAATCTTCCGGGAACGAGCCTGATCGTTACAACATCCAAGGTCAAGAGAGACTATGGGGTACCGCTGATCACAGGGATGCCTTTTATTTCCGGTGTAGGCGTGGAGAAAACAGAAGCGGCCATACTGGATGTATTGAAAGATTGATCGAATGCTTAAGAAAACATTCTGGAGGATGATGAGAAATGTTGGAAATGATAGGAAATGGAATTAATTACATAATCGATATGGGGGCTTCTGTTATGCTTCCCATCGTGATAGCAGTCATCAGTATATGCATAGGGATCAAAGTCGGAAAAGCAGTCCGTTCCGGCTTGATGATCGGGGTTGGCTTCGTGGGGCTTGGCCTGATCGTAGACATGATGAATGCAGAGCTGGGACCGGCAGCGCAGGCAATGTCAGAGCGCTTTGGGCTGTCCTTAAGTGTTGTGGATATCGGCTGGCCGGGGGCATCCCCGATTACCTGGTCTTCTAATATTGCGACTGTTGCGATACCGGTCGCGATTCTGGTGAATGTGGTCATGCTTGTGACAAAACTGACAAGAACAGTCAATATTGATATCTGGAATATCTGGCATATGACATTCACGGGAGCCATCGCATATGCGGTGACAGGAAAATTCTGGATCGGAATCCTGGGCGTAGTCGTACATGCAGCCATTGCGTATAAACTAGGAGATATCTGGGCTCCACTGATGTCGGATTATTTTGAACTAGATGGTCTGACGGTACCGCATGGAACCTCCGCTTATATGGCCCCCATCGCTTGTGTGATCGATGCAGTCATTGATAAGATTCCGGGCATGAATAAGATCGATCTTACTGCCGATACACTGCAGGAGAAGGTGGGTGTCCTGGGCGAGCCTATCGTTATCGGAGGAATCCTGGGTACGGCAGTGGGCTTCCTGGCAGGATACGGTCCCCAGGCGGCACTTCCCTTGGGCGTAAAAATGTCTGCTGTTATGGTGCTGATGCCGAAGATCGTAAAATGTATCATGGAAGGGCTGATGCCGATCTCAGAGAGGGCAAAGGAGATCATGTCTAAGAAATTTGGAAATTCCCAGTATTATATCGGGCTGGACCCGGCGATTCTTCTGGGAGACTCCCAGGTTGTGACAGCGGGGCTGATCTTTATCCCCCTGACACTGCTGATCGCAGTAATTGTGCCAGGAAATAAGGTGCTTCCCTTTGGGGATCTGGCTACCATTGGCTTCTTTATTGCAATTGCTGTGGCAGTACATAAGGGAAACTTATTCCGTACCTTGATCTCAGGAAGTGCCATTATGTTCGTTACGATCTGGATCACAAACCAGACGATTCCATGGCTGACTAAGCTGGCAGTGACAACAGGTACTACAGACGGGAGCAGCCTGATGGCGGCAATGGATCAGGGAGGATCTCCTATTACATACGTGTTTACACAGATCTTTGCAAGAGAAAACCTGATGGGAATGGTAGTTGTCCTGATCGGTTATCTTTTCTGCATAATATTTGCAGTCCGCTGCTCTAAGAAAAGGGCAGCAGAATCAGAAGAAGCTTAAGTGAAAGAAGAGGATGAATGATGAAAGCAGGAGTTGTCCACGCAAAAAATGATATTCGCTATGAAGAGTGTGAAAAACCTGTTCCTCAAAAAGGACAGGTGTTGATAAAAGTAAAGTATACCGGAATCTGCGGTTCTGATGTGCCAAGGGTAAATGGGGACGCATGCCATTTTTTTCCGAATATACTGGGACATGAATTTTCCGGGGTCGTTGAGGAGGTGGGAGAAGGGGTTACAAAAGTCTCTTTGGGAGACCGGGTTGCCGGAGTTCCTCTTGTCCCATGCATGGAATGTGAGGACTGCCAGAGGGGGGATTATTCCCTGTGCAGGCACTATAGCTTCATCGGGTCCCGCGAATTCGGAAGCTTTGCAGAGTATGTGGTTGTCCCGGAAAGGAATGCGGTTCCGTTTGATGATGAAGTTTCCTTTGAGCAGGGTGCCTTTTTTGAACCTGCCACAGTGGCACTGCATGGATTAAAAAGACTGTCCTACGAGGGCGGCAGAACAGTGGCCATCCTTGGAGGCGGGACGATCGGGATGTTTGTTATGCAGTGGGCTAAAATCTTCGGGGCAGAAAAGGCAGTAGTATTCGATATCGCTGATGAACGTCTAGAGCTTGGGAAAAGGCTGGGTGCCACAGCCGGGATCAATACGCTTGAGCCGGATTATATGGATAAGGCACTTGCACTGACGGATGGAAAAGGATTTGACTATGTGTATGAGACTGCCGGAAATACCATCACAATGAAGATGGCATTTGAATTGGCTGCTAATAAAGCAGGTGTCTGCTTCGTAGGTACACCGACAAGGGATTTAAGCTTCACAGTAAAAGAGTGGGAGAATATGAACCGTAAGGAATTTACCCTGACAGGCTCCTGGATGTCCTACAGTGCACCCTTTCCAGGGGAAGAGTGGAAGCTTACGGCGCACTATTTCAGAACAGGTAAGTTAAAATTTGATGATTCCTTCCTCTACAAAAAGATCCCGCTCAGCCAGATTGGGAGTGCATTTGAGATGTACAAGACACCGGGAAACGTGAAAGGAAAGATACTGATCGACAGTGAGAGGTAAAAACGATGATAACAACAGTGACATTGAATGCGTCCATCGATAAGGCGTACTTCATGGACCGCCGCATTGAGAACGGATCGGTCATGCGTGTTGCCTCCTGTAAAAACAGCGCAGGCGGGAAAGGGCTGAATGTAGCACGGGTCATAAAGATCTGTGGGGAGGAGGTGCAGGCAACAGGATTTTCGGGTGGTTTTAACGGGGCTTATCTGGAATCCCTGCTTTGTCAGGATGGCATCTTACATCGGTTCGTCCATGTTGCGGCAGAGACGAGAAGCTGCATCAATATTTTAGATGAGGGATACGGATCTACAGAATACCTGGAGCCTGGCGCAGCTGTCACGATGCAGGAGCAGAACGCGTTCCTTGAGCGTTTCCCTGAGCTGATCTTAGACAGCAGTGTCGTAACTCTCTCGGGGAGTGTGCCTGCAGGGATCTCTAAAGATATCTACCAGCAGCTGGTACAGTGCGCGATGGATATGGGGAAGCAGGTGATCTTAGATACCAGCGGGGAACTTTTAAAGAATGGATTAAAAGCATGTCCAACCATGATAAAACCGAACAAGGATGAGATCGAGGCTCTTTTCGGGATTCAAGTGAAAGGGTTTGAGGATGTGGTGAGCTGTGCATGGAAACTTTACAAGAGAGGAATTCCTTATGCTGTGATTTCTCTTGGCGGGGAGGGGGCTCTGCTTGCATGCAGTGAGGGCGTTTGGCATGGAAAGGTCCCCAGGCTTGAAGCTGTTAATACCGTTGGATGCGGGGATTCCATGGTAGGAGCTTTCGCCGTGGCAATGGAAAGGAAGTATACTCCGAAAGAGGCACTTAAGTTTGCTGTGGCAACGTCAGCAGCGGCTGCTCTTTCGCCAAGGACCGGGTATTTTGAACGTAAGGTACAGGAAAGAATCTTTAACCAGGTAGAGATAAATAGAATAGAAAAGAGGGAATAGGATGCCATTAGTGACAACAAAGGAATTATTGTTGGATGCACAGGAAAAAGGTTATGCAGTGGGTGCGTTCAATGTGGAAAATATGGAGATGGTGCAGGCTGTGGCCGCAGCAGCAGAGGAGCTTAAATCCCCGGTCATCATGCAGACCACGCCGTCTACGGTGAAATATGCGGATCTTGACTTTTTTTATGCAAATGTAAAAGCAGCGGCAGAGAAGGTGAGTGTGCCTGTCGTTATGCATCTGGATCATGGCAGCAGCTTTGAGCTTGCCATGCAGGCCTATCGGGCTGGTTATACGTCCATCATGATCGATGGCTCCCACGGAACCTGGGAGGAAAATGTTGCTATTAGCAGGGCAGTTGCAGATGCATGTCATCCGGCAGGAATTCCGGTGGAAGCAGAGCTTGGAAAGGTCGGAGGGAAAGAGGATGATCTGGAGGCAGGAGCGGGGAATCCTTACACAGATCCGGAAGAGGCTGCGCGTTTTGTAGAATTGACCAGGGTGGATTCCCTGGCAGTTGCGGTCGGTACTGCACATGGTGTATACACAGGGATTCCGAAGCTGGACCTGGACCGCCTTTGCGAGATCAGAAAGCGGGTATCTGTCCCGCTTGTCCTTCATGGGACCTCCGGAGTACCCGATGAGACTGTGCGCGAATGTATCAAACGAGGCATCTGCAAGGTGAACTATGCAACGGATCTGCGTATCGCTTTTACAAAAGGACTTAGATCAGTCCTTCATGCCCAGCAGGATATAATCGATCCCAAAAAATATAATGCGGCCGGAAGAGAGCAGGTAAAGCGCTATGTAATGGAAAAAATAATCGTCTGCCAAAGCAACGGAAAGGCATAAAGAAAGTCTTATAAAAGATAGCCAGGAGTCATATGAGAATGCTGAGAATATGACTCCTGGCTTTATGTTTACAGGGGGTCAGGCATATTTTGTCGAAAAAAACCACAAAATTAATTTATGAAAAGCCTTCGAAAGATATACTTTTTTGGAAAATAATGGTAATATATTATACGCAGCTTGAATCAAAAGAACCAGACTCTGAAAAGATATCTATGGGGTGGTGTTTTTGGAAAATAATTTTAAGGGACAGCTAAAGGGCCGTCTCAGTATAAAAAAAGAAATATTTTTTGTGGGATTTTTATTTTTTATCCTGATATCCTTATTGTTTGCGGGGATCTTTCTGTGGGTTGTGTATGACAACAGCGAGGAAAGCGTGAGGAATCAGCTGCGTGACTGTAACAGCCAGATCGTGACATATATGGTAGGGATGTTTTATGAGAGCTCTTCTGTCATTGAGATCCTTTCACATGATGAGGCTGTGATCAATGCCAATGAAGACAGCTATGATCAGGTAATTGAGACAATGGCAAAGGTGGAGAAGGAGATTCCGCGCGTAACATATATTTATGCAGGGTATACAGATGGTAAGATCTGTGTTGCCGGTTATCCGCTGCCGGAGAAATCCGATGCGACGGAAAGACCGTGGTATTTGGCAGCCAGGAGGCAGGACGGTGTTGCCCAGACTTCCTATAAGGATATGATCACAGGGGAATGGCTGTTAAGCCAGAGCAAAAGACTGATCAATAAAAATGGGAAATTTACCGGTGTTATTGCCATTGACTGCTCCAATGAAAGTATTAACAAGCAGCTAAGTACAACGTATCATTATGAATCACAGAGAAGCTTTCTGGTGAATACTAAGGGTCTGATCCTGGCTCACCCGGATGAGGAAGAGATAAATGAGTCGGTGCAGACGCGGATCGACAGTGACGTCTGGGATGAGATCGTAGCCGGAGAGCGCAATTATGCCTACTTTAAGAAGGACGGGGTCATGAAACTTGCGTACTTCGAATGGATTCCGGAGACCCGGCTTCTTGCGGGAACGACGATTGACAGGGCAGAGATCTTTAAACCTGTTTACTATAGTTTTATTTCTCTTATTCTTTTGATCCTGATCGTTTCGCTTGTATTGAGTTTTATTTTAAGCAAAGTGTTAAGTGTTCGTTTTGCGGAACCTATCATAGAGCTGGCGGAGCGTGTGCAGCACCTGGCAAAGGGGGATGTAGATACGCTTGAGGCCTCCTGGTTTTCGAATAAGGAGATCGATGAGATCTCGGACGGGATCCAGGCGATCGTCCATGAAGCAGTGATCAGGGAGGAGAAGAGAAAAGCCGCCGAATACTTAAGCTTCCACGATTCCATGACAGGGCTGTTCAACAGGCGTTATTTTGAACGGGAACTGATGAAGCTGGATGGGAAGCAATATCTGCCTCTGTGTATCGTGGGCTGCGACCTGAATGGTTTAAAGTTTGTAAATGATGTATTTGGACACGCAGCGGGTGACCGGCTGATATGCAAGGCGGCAGAATGCCTTAAGGAAGGCTGCGGGGACAGGGGCGTCCTTGCACGCACCGGTGGGGATGAGTTTACGATCATTTTCCCGAAAATGTCAGGAGAAGAGGCGAGGGAGATAATCCTTGGGATCCAGGAGATATTTGAACGCCCGTCTGTGTGCGGAATGAAGGTATCTGTGTCCATGGGATATGCATTAAAGGAAGACTGCCTGCAGCCCATCGGTGAGACGTTAAAAGCGGCGGATGAGATGATGTATGCGCAGAAGCTCAGCAAAAGCAGCCAGATAAAGCACAGCATGGTGTCTGATATTATGGGACAGGCAGCAAAGAACGGCCTGATCAGAGATTTAACAATGGAAGAGGAGAAGCTTCTGGAGGGATTTACGAAAAGTCTTAATGTCAAGTCCGCAAATCTGCTGAAAAAGAGTTATCAGCTTAGAAAAGTGGGAATGTGTACCTTTGCAGATCTGGAGCTGTCGGCACAGAGCCGGGAAGACAGTACGATACGGCAGCATTCGGAGATTTCATACCGGATCTTGTCTACGCTGGATGAATATCACGAAGAGGCCGACTGTATCTTGTATTACACGGAGCATTGGGATGGAAGCGGGCAGCCGGCCGGACTATCTGGAGAGGACATCCCTCTTATGTCAAGGATCCTGGCACTTTCTGAGGCTTACTTTGAGGGAATGAGTCTGGAGGAGATCCGGGAAAAGGCCGGACGATGGTTTGATCCTAAACTTGTGGATATTCTGCTTTCAATAAAGGGACATGAAAAAATGGAGGGACTGTTATAGTTCCTCCATTTTTTCCATGATCATCTGATAGTATGCTCTCTGTGTCTCGTTTTTATTTCCTTCAGGCCGGACGATGGTTTCCAGGATCAAGCCGTCCTTTAGAAGGACTGTTTTCTGGCTGTAGCTTGCAAGCTTAGGGTCATGAGTCACAAGGATGACAGTTTTGCCCATGTCATGGTTGATCTCTTCTAACGCATGGATCACGACTTCACCGGACTGGCTGTCCAGGTTTCCTGTGGGCTCATCCGCCAGAAGAATATCAGGATTGTTGATCAGTGCGCGGCAGATGGCGGTCCGCTGCTTTTCCCCGCCGGAAAGCTCAGAGGGATATTTTTTTGTCAGAGCAGCGATCCCAAAACGTGCGGCGATCTCTTGAGTACGCTTCTGCATGGTCTTTGAATCCTTTTTGTCCAGGATCATAGGGAGCTTGATGTTCTGCTCTACTGTGAGGCAGTCCATCAGCCGCGAATCCTGATGCACGTAACCGATCTCTCTGCGCCGGATATCAGCCAGCTGGGAATCCCACAGGTCCTCGGAATCTTCCCCTCTGAAATACACCTTGCCTGAGGTGGGGCGGTCCACCAGCCCTAATACTTTTAAAAAGGTACTTTTGCCGCCGCCGGAGCGGCCCATGATTGTGATAAACTCTCCCTCATGGGCGCTGAAATCCAACCCTTTGAGTACCTCGATCGTACCATAGTCTCTTACCAGTTCTTTTACTTCGATCACTGTATCCATATCTGCCTCCCCATCAGCCAAACCAGAAATGTGCTAAGTCCAATATAGCACGGTTTAGGGTAGAACTTCAATAGATGGGGCATTTTTTTGACTGTACGGTCTGCTATTCGACGGCTATAACGCTTACGGGGCAGTTATCTGCCGCCTCCTGTGCCATTTCTTCGGTGTCAGAAGTGATATCTCCGATCACCTCTGCAAGTCCGTCGTCAGCCATGCCGAAAACCTCCGGACAGGTTGCTATGCACAGGCCGCAGCTGATACATCCGTCTCTGTCAATTTCTGCTTTCATGTAAATGCTCCTCCTTTTTTACGATTGCTGCATTCCCCGGTCTGCCGTTTCATCATTTTCTGATATGACTGCCATGAAAATAGGGTGTGGCAGGCAAAGTCCTTAAGGCCACGTAGGAATGTTCTGATATAGTATGTCCGTTAAATGGAAATATATGTGAAACAGCTGTCCTGTTGAGGCTGTCATTATTGAAAGAATGTTTATTATAATGCAGAAATTCAGAAAAATGGAACGGTATCTGCTCAGCATAGCAAATGGATAGGAATTCGTGATATAATAAAAAACAGATGGAAGATAAGGAGGTATTGATCGTAATGGTAAAAATAGAACAGGATATCTGTATTGGCTGTGGAGCATGCATTAAGGACTGCTTCGGCAGGGCGCTTGCTCTGGAGGATGGAAAGGCAAAGGTGACCAGGCCCTGTATGGAATGTGGACACTGCGTGGCTTTATGCCCGGCAGGAGCCGTATCTATCCCGGAATATGATATGGAGGACGTCGAAGAGTATGATGCAGAGACATTTTGTGTCAGACCGGAAAATATGCTCCACGCGGTAAAGTTTCGAAGGAGTATCCGTAATTACAGGCCGGATAAGGTTGAGAAGGAGAAGGCAGAGCATATCCTGGATGCGGGGCGCTACAGTGCAACCGCCAGGAATCTGCAGGGCTGTACCTTTGTCTTTGTGCAGGAGGATTTGGAAGTATTTAAGCAGTTGTTATGGGAGGAGATGCCGGAACTTTTAAAACAGCTGAAAAAGACGGCGCCGGTATACGCTAGGATCTTCAGCGGCTTTTATGAGAAATGGAAGGCGGATCCAAAGGCAGATGATTTATTCTTTAATTCTCCTGCTTTTCTGGTGATCGCGTCAGACAATCCCTTAGACGGAGGGCTGGCAGCTGCCAATATAGAGAATGTGGCCGCAGCAGAAGGACTGGGAGCACTGTACAGCGGCTATCTGATGCGTATCGTCAGTGCAAGACCTGCATTAAGGGAATGGCTGGGGATAGGAGAAAAGGCAGTTTCCTGCTGTATGCTTCTGGGATATCCAGCAGTTACATATCTGCGTACAGCACCAAGACGCAAGGGAGACATCATCTGGAAATAATACAAAAACAGCAGGTTCCTGAAATAGGGGATACCTGCTGTTTTACTCTTCTTTCTGTACTTTCTTGACTTCTTTGTATTCCATGACGTTCACACTATCTGTTTCTTAATTTTGTCGGAATGTAAGTACCGCCGTTCATAGAAATCAGACCAGCACAGATGACCTCGCTGTTTTCAAGCATGTAATTTTTGAAGCGCTCGAATAAAGAAACCTTCTTTTCATAGTTTACAGAAGCCGTAGCTTTCATTGTTGCTGCACATGTATTACTCATAGTACATTCTCCTTTCTTTTTTGACATTTCCTTTTGACAGTTATTATGATATCACGCGCAAAAGATAGATTTTAGATAATATTTTGACTTTTTATTAGGTCAATATTGACATTTGTGAAAAGAGGATATAAGGTATACCCAAAGGGCATCCCGCAACACATGCCCTCCGGGCGGGTCCGCAGCATAAGCTGCGGAGTAAGGTATACCCAAAGGGCACCCCGCAACACATGCTCCTTTAGATTGATTTTATAAGAAAGAATAAAAAGGGGAAGGAGGAACCGAAAAATGCTTTATGAACCGCTTTATAAGCTGGAGAAAACAGGAATCGATATTCAGTATTACACCAATAAGGGCCAGTACATTCCTGCACACTGGCATGCTGCGGTGGAGCTGATCTATATATTGAATGGAGTCGGAAATGTTATCTTTGAGGGGAAGGACCATACGATGGTGGCAGGGGAGTTTGTGATCGTGGACTCTAACCAGATTCATGAATTGAAATGTGCCAAGGCATCCATGATGGTGGTCATCCACTATTCCAGAAACAGAATGAAGACCTATCTTGAGGAGATTGACGAATTCAGGTTTGAGTGCTCCCGGGAAACGCTGGATAAGGAAAGGGTTGGAAAGTATCTGGAAGTCTGTAATCTGCTGAAAAGGCTGCCGCCTCTCTATGTGACACAGCCGCTGGGATACCAACTGCAGAATCAGGCAGTGGCAATGGAAATATTTTTTGAAATGCTCAGCAGCTTTTCCATACGGGGAGAAGAAACGGGGATCGCCGAGAAAGAGACGAGCCTGGAACGCCTGGGGGAGATCACGGATTATATAGAAGAGCACCATACCGAGAGTATTTCACTGGAAAGTATTGCATCGCATTTTTTCCTGAGCAGGGAATACTTCAGCCGCTTTTTTAAGAAAAACATGGGAGTGACCTTTTCCAGATATGTGAATCAGGTCCGTCTGATGCACATTTACTATGATATCTGTAACACCGGAGACGGGATCATGGAGCTGGCAGAGAAGCACGGTTTTACGAATTATAAGCTGTTCAACCGGATGTTCCATGAGATCTACGGGTGTTCACCGCGGGAGGTGCGGCAGAAGTAAAAAAGATTGGCTATTTACCAATCTTTTTTTTATAGGCTGTACCCCACTCGATCATAGAATCCAGGATCGGTTTTAAACTTATCCCTGTTTCTGTAAGTGAGTATTCAACTCTGGGAGGGACTTCCGGGTAAACTTTCCGATTAACCAGACCGGAGGCCTCCAGTGACCTTAAGTTACTGGTGAGCACCTTTTGGCTGATCCCGCCGACGGAGCGCATGAGTTCGTTGAAGCGTTTTGTTCCGCTAAGGAGATCCCGGATGATCAGAACCTTCCACTTGTCTCCGATGAGCTGAAGTGTCATTTCAACAGGGCACTCAGGAATTCTAGTTATGGTTTCCATAATTGCTGTCCTCCTTGTACTTCATATAAATAAGAAATGGTATCCAAAAAACAGTAAATATTTTTGGGTGACTATGGGACAATTATATACCTTGGATCTGCAAAAGAAAAGCAGTTACAATAAAGTAGTATAGTTTCTAAAAGATACCAGGACACTTTTTTGTGCGTACTTTACGTTTAGAACCTGGGAAGATATGATATCTGTATAAGGAAGGCCTGTTTTCAGGGAAGCCGGAAGCAGAGTATAAAAAGCTGGGAAAGGTGGGAAGACATATGAATGAAAAGGCAAGAAAATATGTAGATATGTTTCGGCAGGTGAAGATAGCATCGGCGGCAACGGTGGATAAAGAGGGACATCCCCACAGCCGGATCATTAATATCATGATTGCATCTGATGAGGGAATGTATATTGTCACATCAAAGGGAAAACCGTTTTATGAACAGCTGGTGGAGACAGGAGAGATCGCATTAAGTGCGATGTGTCCAAACTGCCAGTCACTGAAATTTAACGGAAAGGTAAAGATGGCGGGAAAGGAATGGCTTGAAAAAGTATTCAGGGACAACCCGGGAATGAATGAGGTTTATCCGGGAGAGACAAGGTTGATATTAGATGTATTTCTGATTTATGAGGGGTGCGGAGAATGGTTCGACCTGCTTCACCATCCTATTAACAGGGAAGCTTTTTCCTATGGGACGGAAGAAGAAAAAGCAGGATTTTTGATCAGGGACTCCTGTATAGGCTGCGGTGAATGCAGAAAGGTCTGTCCGCAGGAATGCATCACAGAAGGTTCACCATTTATTATACAGGCAGAGCACTGTCTGCACTGCGGGGCATGCAGGGATGTCTGTCCTGTAGATGCTGTTCTTAAACTACAATAGAAAGGTAAAAACGAACATATATTCGAAAACGTTCTTGCTTTCAGGGCGGTTTTGCATTATACTGATATTAATACACATAATAATCATGTCGGTGTTAAGACAAAAGAAAGAGAGAGGAATGGGAGAGGTCAATGAATGAAGTTTTGATCAAGATGCAGTCGTATTTTGCCAACAGTATGGATGAGTATCTGACCAGCCTGGGTGAACATATCAGTATCAGTCTTTTATCACTGCTTGTGGCTGCTCTGATCGGGATTCCTCTCGGGTATCTGTGTGTTAGGTATGGAAAGACGAAGAGATGGATCGTCGGGATCTTTCAAGTGCTGAGGATCATTCCAAGCCTGGCGGTCCTGATCCTTTTGATTCCCATTATGGGGACGGGCGTCAGGCCGGCAATGACTGCGCTTATACTGCTTGCTGTGCCTGCGATCCTGATGAATACGGCGGATGGTTTCGAGGCGGTCCCGGAGTTTATGCTGGAGACGGCAGCCGGGATGGGGATGACACTAAGACAGATATTTTGGAAGGTAAAGGTGCCGCTTGCGGCCCCATCCATTTTGACCGGAGCAAGGACGGCTATGATCGAGATCATAGCCAGTGCGACGATCGCGGCAAAGATCGGTGCAGGAGGTCTGGGCGGGATCATTTTTACCGGTTTGGGCCTGAACAGGACGGACCTGCTTTTGGCAGGCGGGGTCTCAGTTGCACTTTTGTCGATCCTGACAGGTGTGATTTTTAATCTGCTGGAAAGGATATTCATGAAGTATAAGTATACAGGAAAAGGAGAAAAGAAGATGAGATCAAAGATGAAGAGAATCGCAGCAGCGTGTCTGTGTGCAGTGATGCTTGTTTCGCTTACGGCGTGCGGAGGTAAGAAGGATGAAAAAGGAAAGTCAGGGGATGCTGCAGGCAGTGTGATACGTGTTGGATCCAAGGATTTTACGGAAGGGATGATCGTATCCGAGATCTATGCTCTTGCGCTGGAGGATGCAGGGTATGAGGTAGAGCGTGTGTTTGATATTGCAGGTTCTGTGATCCACACATCCATCGTGAATGATGAGATCGATCTGTATCCGGAATATACAGGCACAGGTCTTCTCTCTGTTTTAGGGATGGATCTGATTACAGACCCTCAGGAGGTCTATGATACGGTTAAGGATGAATATGAAAAGCAGTTTCAGCTTACATGGCTTGATTATTCTCAGGCGAATGACGGACAGGGGCTGGTTATCCGTACCGATCTGTCAGAAAAGCTGGGGATCAAGACGATTTCTGATCTGCAGAAGCATGCCTCAGAGCTCAGATTTGCTTCACAGGGAGAGTTCAATGAGAGAGAAGACGGCATCCCGGCCCTGGAAAAGGCGTATGGGAAGTTTGACTGGAAGTCTTCCAAGGTCTACGACGGCGGACTAAAATATGAGGTCCTCTCCAATGATGAGGCTGACGTGACACCGGCTTATACGACTGAAGGGCCCCTTGCTGACAAGGAGAAGTTCACGCTTCTTGAGGATGACAAGCAGGTATGGCCTCCGTATAATCTGGCACCGGTCGTACGCGACAATGTATTAGAAGCTCATCCGGATATTGCAGATATCCTGAATGGAATCAGTGCCAAGATGGATACCGAGTCAATCACGGCTTTGAATGCAAAGGTAGATGTAGATAAAGAAGAGTACGAGGATGTTGCTAAGGAATATTACGATTCCATTAAGTAAGAAAGAGATGAAGATCCAGTCGGGGATATGGGTACAAAGCAGTTTAGACATAGGGAGTGAGACTGGAAGGTTAAGGCAGGAAGGAGGGCACATCAATGTCAGTGCCGGCAATAGAGTTCAGGGAAGTGAGCAAGACATTTAACGGATCCGGATATTATGCGGTGGACCATGTTTCCTTTTCTATAGAAGAGGGTGAGTTCATTACGATCTTAGGATCATCCGGCTGCGGTAAGACCACGCTGTTAAAGATGGTTAACCGTCTGTATGAGCCTGACGAAGGCAGCATCCTCCTGTTCGGGGAAGATACCTCCACCGTGGATGTGGTAAAGCTCCGGAGGCGGATCGGGTATGTGATCCAGCAGACCGGGCTGTTTCCCCATATGACAATTGCTGATAATGTCGCAACCGTCCCGAAGCTCTTAAAGTGGGAGAAGGCAAAAATCGATGCCAGGGTGGACGAGCTGCTTAAGATGGTAGGCCTAAAGCCAGAGGAATTCAAGAAGCGTTATCCATCCCAGCTTTCAGGCGGGCAGCAGCAGAGAGTAGGTCTGGCAAGAGCGTTAGCAGTAGAACCGAAGATCATGCTGATGGATGAGCCCTTCGGGGCAGTGGATGCGATTACCAGGATCGGGCTGCAGGAGGAGCTTTTACGGATACACAGCGGGCTTAAGAGAACCTTTCTGCTTGTTACTCATGATATTCATGAGGCGTTTAAACTGGGAACAAAGGTCATGATCATGAATGAGGGAAGGATCTGCCAGTTTGACACACCGGCGAATATCATCCATGATCCGGCAGATGAGTTTACCTCTGCTTTGATCCGGTCAGCCAGGGAGCAGGAGAAGCTTTGGGAGGGATATGTATGAGTGGTATGACAGCATATCTGGGCAAACATTATGATGACCTGCTGGAGGCACTTCTGCAGCATTTGGAACTGGTGGCGGTCACTTTGGTCTTTTCCCTGTTGATAGCAGCGATACTGACTGTGCTGGGTGTGTACTCAAGGAAAGCAGGAGAAGTCATGATCCATGTATTTTCGGTGTTGTATTCTGTACCGAGTTTAGCCCTGTTTGCCTTATTGATCCCGGTTACCGGGCTGGGGACGACGACAGCAGAGATCGTGCTGGTCGCCTATAATCAGTATCTTCTTCTGCGCAATTTTATTTCTGGTTTGTATCAGGTGGATTCTGCAGTGATCGAAGCAGCAGAAGGGATGGGGATGCGAAGGATGCAGGTCCTTTGGAAAGTACGTCTGCCTTTGTCTAAAAAGGCATTCTTTACGGGGATTCAGCTGTCAGTCATATCCACGATCGGGATAGCGACGATCGCAGCGATGATCAATGCCGGAGGACTGGGAAAGATCCTGTTTGACGGACTTAGGACCATGAATATCTATAAGATCATCGCCGGGAGTGTATTGTCTGCCGGACTGGCGCTGGTCATCAATGGAGCGTTCAAGGCGCTGGAAAAGCGGATATAGAGAAATGTTCCTGGTTTGTATTGACAAGATAAAAACCAAATGTTAAAATGTTAGATGTCAAACAGTTGGATGTACAACAATAAGGTATCAAACAAACAGAGGGGCGGAAATGGAAAAAAAACGGTATGTAGGAAGAGAGCTTCGGGTATTGGATAATCTGATCAAGCGTTTTATTGATAATCAGATGAATTCAACTAAGATCAATAGGATCACAGGCTCGAACGGATGGATCATTGGTTATCTAAGAGATCATTCAAGCAGGCCGGTGTATCAGAAGGATCTGGAAGCGGAGTTCAATATCACCCGCTCTACAGCCTCCAAGGTAGTCAATCTGATGGAAGAAAAGGGTCTGATAAGACGTGAGAGTGTGCCGGAGGATGCGAGGCTTAAAAAGCTGACATTGACACCTAAAGCAGTTGAGCTGGGGAAAGAAATGGAGCGTAACAGAGAGATCGTGGAAGCACGGATCGTGAAAGGCTTTACAGAAGAAGAGCTGGAACAGTTTTATTCCTATATAGAACGGATCAAGAAAAATGTAAGTGAAGGGTAAGCCGGCGGAATGCCGGCTTCAATTTTCTCCAATTTGTTTGATGTCGGACAAAAACAGAAGGAGGTTAAGAGATGGTAAAAACGTTAGCAAAAAGTATCAGAGAGTATAAAAAAGACTCCATTTTGACGCCCATCCTGGTTTCACTGGAGGTCATAATGGAAGTCCTGATCCCACTGATGATGGCAAATCTGATCGATTATGGTATTGATAAAGGAAATATGGAACATATCTGGAAGGTGGGCGTTGTCCTTTTGATCGCGGCATTTCTTTCCCTGTTTTTCGGTGCAGCTGCAGGAAAAACAGCGGCATATGCATCGGCAGGGCTTGCGAAGAACCTGAGAAAAGATATGTATTATAATGTACAGAATTTCTCTTTTTCGAATATTGATAAGTTCTCCACATCCAGCCTTGTGACGAGAATGACAACAGATGTGACAAATGTGCAGAATGCCTACCAGATGATCATCCGTACAGCCATGAGATCCCCTCTGATGCTGATCTTTTCTTTGGTTTGCGCATTCCGGGTGAATGCACGTTTGTCTATGATTTTCTTACTATGTGTGCCGGTTCTGGGGATCGGGCTCTTTGTGATCATGTCAAAAGTACATCCGATCTTTCGGAGAGTTTTTAAGACCTACGATAAGTTGAATAATGTTGTACAGGAGAATGTGCGGGGAATCCGGGTTGTCAAATCATTCGTAAGGGAGGATTATGAACGGAAAAAGTTTCAAAATATTTCCCAAATGATCTACAAGGATTTTTCAAAAGCGGAAAAGACGCTTGCATTTAATATGCCACTTATGCAGTTCTGTATGTATGGCTGTATGCTTTTCTTTTCCTGGTTTGGGGCAAGAGCCATCGTGTTAAGCGGCGGCAGTCCGGGAAGCGGTTTTACAACGGGAGAACTGATGAGTCTGATCACCTATGTTATGCAGGTGTTGATGAGTCTGATGATGCTGTCCATGGTCTTTGTCATGATCACGATGTCAAAGGCATCTGTGGAACGTATCTATGAAGTGCTGACGGAAGTCAGTGATCTTAAGGACGGCGAAGACCCGGTGATGGAGGTGCCGGATGGGTCCATCCGTTTTGAGGACGTTTCTTTTAGCTATTCTGATAAAGCGCATAAAAAGTGTCTGGATCATGTGAATCTGGATATCCGTTCCGGGGAGACGATCGGTATCATCGGAGGAACCGGTTCTTCAAAGTCCACATTAGTACAGCTGATCCCAAGGCTCTATGATGTAACAGAAGGTTCCTTAAAGGTGGGCGGTATTGATGTCCGGGATTATGATATTGAGGTGCTCCGTAACCAGGTGGCAATGGTGCTTCAAAAGAATGAGCTGTTCTCCGGCACCATCAAGGAGAATCTGCGCTGGGGGAATGAGCAGGCATCGGATGAGGAGCTGGTCCATGCATGTGAGCTGGCACAGGCAGACGATTTTGTACAGCGTTTTCCAAAGGGATATGATACTTACATCGAACAGGGCGGCAGCAATGTGTCAGGGGGGCAGAAGCAGAGACTGTGTATAGCCCGGGCACTTTTGAAAAAGCCAAAGATCCTGATCTTGGATGATTCCACAAGTGCAGTCGATACAAGGACCGATGCAATGATCCGGAAGGCATTTCGTGAGGCGATACCAGATACAACAAAAATCATTATCGCACAGAGAGTTTCGTCTGTAGAGGATGCAGACCAGGTGATCGTCCTGGACGATGGGAAGATCAACGGGATCGGAACCCATGAAGAATTATTGAAGACAAATGCAATCTACAGAGAAGTATATGAATCCCAGAAGAAGGGAGGCAGTGAAGATGAATAAAATGAATGAAACAAAGAAGATGCAGAAGCTTGATATGCAGACCTTAAAGCGTATCATAAAATACCTGGAAGAATATAAGGGCCGTTTTATCTTTGTTCTGATCTGTATTCTGTTAAGTGCAGGTGCAAGTGTCATGGCATCCTTATTTTTGCAGGTGCTGATCGACGATTATATCACTCCGCTGCTTGTGCAGTCGGTTCCGGATTTTAGCGGACTGCTCCGGGCAGTCATTCTGCTTGCGGGAGTGTATCTGATCGGCGTCATGGCAACCTTACTCTATAACCGGACGATGGCTGTGATTTCACAGGGAACACTGAAAAGGATCAGGGATGAGATGTTTTCCCACATGCAGACCCTTCCGATCAAATATTTTGACACCCACTCCCATGGAGACATCATGAGCCACTATACCAATGATACGGATACCCTGAGGCAGATGATCTCCCAGAGTATCCCGCAGCTGTTTTCCTCGATCGTGACGATCGTGTCAGTCTTCTTTGCAATGCTTTCACTCAGCGTGTGGCTGACCCTGTTTGTACTGATTTTTATTGTCCTAATCCTGCAGGTGGTAAAAAAGATCGCCGGCAACAGCGGAAAATATTTTGTCAGACAGCAGGCCTCCATCGGTGATGTGAACGGATATATTGAGGAGATGATCAACGGACAAAAGGTCGTTAAGGTATTCTGCCATGAAGAGAAGGCAAAAGAGAACTTTGATAAAAAGAATGAGAAACTATTCAACGAAGCGGCACAGGCGAATACCTTTGCCAATGTGCTCATGCCGGTTATGAATAACTTCGGATATGTCCTGTATGTCCTGGTAGCCATCGTCGGCGGGGGGCTTGCCATCAGCGGAGTGACCAATATCAGTCTGACCGGGGTAGATGTTATTTCCCTGGGGATGATCGCCTCCTTTTTGCAGCTTTCCAGAAGCTTTATCCAGCCGCTGGGACAGGTATCGCAGCAGTTAAGTGCGATCATCATGGCTCTTGCCGGAGCAAAGCGGATTTTCGGACTGATCGATGAGCAAAGCGAGACGGACGAAGGATATGTCACCCTGGTCAATGCAAAATATGAGAACGATGTGCTGACAGAAACACCGGAACGCACCGGGCTGTGGGCATGGAAACACCCCCATGAGGATGGGACTGTGACCTATACTAAGTTGAAAGGCGAGGTGCGCATGTTTGACGTGGACTTCGGCTATGAGGAGGATAAGGTGGTGCTTCATAACATCACGCTTTACGCAGAGCCGGGACAGAAGGTTGCTTTTGTGGGTGCTACGGGGGCAGGGAAAACTACGATCACGAATTTGATCAACCGATTTTACGATATTGCGGACGGAAAGATCCGTTACGACGGGATCAATATCAACAAGATCAAGAAAGCGGATCTGCGGCGTTCTTTGGGAATCGTGCTTCAGGATGTCAATCTGTTCACCGGGACAGTAATGGAAAATTTAAGATACGGGAAGTTAGACGCGACAGATGAGGAGTGCATTGCGGCGGCGAAACGTGCCAATGCAGATGGATTTATCCGAATGCTGCCGGATGGCTATGAAACTGTCCTTTCAGGAGACGGCAGCGGCCTTTCACAGGGGCAGCGGCAGCTGATCTCGATTGCCAGGGCTGCGGTAGCGGACCCGCCTGTTATGATACTGGATGAGGCAACCTCCTCCATTGATACAAGGACAGAGTCCATCGTACAGCGCGGCATGGATGCTTTGATGAAGGGAAGAACTGTTTTTGTTATTGCACACAGGCTTTCCACCGTGCAGAACTCAGATGTGATCATGGTCCTGGAATTAGGGGAGATCATTGAAAGAGGAAGTCATGAGGACCTGATAGCAAAACGTGGAAAATACTATCAGCTTTATACAGGCGCCTTTGAATTATCATAAGAAAGATGCCCTTTTAGATATGCAGACAGACTGAAATGTCCAAAAAGCATTCTAAAAGAGGCATCTTTTAGTTTTCATGAGGTTCGTATTTATGGTATCATGAGTAAGGACACATAATTTATGTGCCCTGGAGACCAACAATGAAGTGGAAGGATATGAATATAAACCAGATCCGATTCATGAGATAGGAGAATTTATGGCAATTAATAGTACGACCAGGATGATACTGAAAGCACTTTCTTTTGACGGGATAGAAGTGGAGGCATCCCGGCATCTGGCAGATTTAAAGAGACTGGACCCGATGAAGATTTTTCACAAAACGATTGATTATAAGATATATAATGAGGAGCACGAGGTACCCACGAGGATATTTTTCCCCAATGAGAAGGCGTTTGAGAACCGGGGACCAAACCAGCACCGGGTGATGCTGCTCATTCACGGAGGCGGCTGGGTGACTGAGAGTGTGGACAACTATGAGAGGATCTGCGCACGTCTGGCTAATGCAACGGAACACGTTGTGGTTGCCATCGACTACAGGCTTGCACCGGAGAATAAGTTTCCAAGCGGGCTGGAGGATTGTTACGCGGCGGCAAAGGCACTTTTCATGAACCGTTTTATCCTGAATGTGGAGCCGGAGGATATCACTCTGATCGGTGACAGTGCGGGGGGGAACCTGGCGGCAGCGCTGTCACTTATGGCCAGGGACAGAGGGGAATTTCTTCCCAAACGGCAGATCCTGATCTATCCGGCTGTCAGCAGTGACTATACGGAGAACTCTCCCTTTGCCTCTGTACGGGAGAATGGGACGGATTATCTTCTCACCGCGGGAAAGATGCGGGATTATATCGAGCTCTATGCCAGCTGTGAGGAGGATAAACAGAATCCTTATTTTGCACCGATCCTTGCGAAGGATCTGTCAAACCAGCCGGATACACTGATCCTTACTGCGGAATATGATCCTTTAAGGGATGAAGGGGAGGCATATGGGGAAAGATTGAAAGAGGCAGGAAATAAAGTAGAGATCTGCCGGATCAAGGATGCATTACACGGATATTTTGCATTGGGGATCAAGAACTTTTATGTGCAGGAGAGCTTCGATCATATTAATAAATTCCTGGAAAAAGAGTTTGTTCAGGAGGTGTAAGTTTTGCAGCAGAAGAGAGCATATTGGAGAAAACTGGATAATGCGGCCAAGCTGTTTTCAGCGACCAGCAATAAAAAAGATACGAGAGTTTTTCGTTTTTTTTGTGTACTAAAAGAGGAAGTAGACCCAGAGGTGCTTCAGGAAGCCCTGGATAAAACGGTGGTCACATATCCGGTATTCTTATCTGTGATGAGAAAAGGTCTGTTCTGGCATTATCTGGAGAAGAGCAGGCTGCGTCCGGTGGTGCGCCGCGAATGTAAGGAGCCGTGCAGTACTCTGTATATCAGAGATAAGAAGGAGCTTTTGTTTGAAGTCACGTATTATGGGAGAAGGATTAATTTTGAAGTATTCCATGCGCTGACGGACGGAACAGGAGCCACAGAATTCCTGCGTGAGCTGGTAAAGAATTACCTGTTTCTGGTCCATAGAGACGAGGGCCTTACAGATGTGGCACTGCTGGATGAAAATGTGACGATACAGGATCAGGAGAATGACAGTTTTTCTCAGTATTATACGAAAGTGAAGAAGAAAAAGAAAAAGAAGCCGAAGGCATTTCAGCTCAGGAAGCCGCGCAAGGAGATCGGGAGGCTGCAGGTGAATGAGGCGGTCCTGTCTGTTAAGGAGGTACTGGCACGCTCCAGGGAGCTGGGGGTATCCATGACCGTATTTTTAACAACCGTGTATCTTTTGGCGATCCATCAGGAAATGACAAAGCAGCAGGAAAAGCATCCGGTGGTTTTGATGGTGCCGGTCAATCTGAGAAAGTTCTTCCCGTCAGAGTCTATGCTGAATTTCTTTAACTGGATCGAGCCTGGTTATCATTTTGGAAAAGGTGATGGAAGCTTCGGGGATGTCCTGGAGCATGTGAAGGAATATTTTGCGGAAGAGCTGACAACGGAACGTGTAGCGGAGCATATGAATGAATTGATCGAGCTGGAGATGCATCCGATCTTAAGACTCGCTCCGCTGGAGCTTAAGAATCTGGGGATAAAGGCCGGGGCAAGATATGCGGAGCGGGATGTGACTGCGATTTTTTCTAATATGAGTGCAGTGAAGATGCCTGCGGAGTATGAGCCTTATATCGAGCGTTTTGGAGTCTACACGAGTACTCCCAAGATGGAGCTGTGCATGTGTTCCTTTGGGGATAAGCTTTCCCTTGGATTTACGTCCAGGTTTGATACAGTGAATATCCAGAGAAACTTTTACCGGATCCTGAAACAGCAGGGGGTCCAGGTGGAGAAGATCGAACCGGAATTCCCGGAGCCGGATGTGCCCAGTGAACTGGAAATAAAAGTATTTAAGTTTGTTTCCTTTTTATGTCTTGCAGCAGTGGCCGGCTTTGTGGCTGCAGATTTTAACCTGCATCCGAAGATACGCTGGACCTTATTTACTGCGGCGGGGATCGGCAGCATGTGGCTGGCACTGGCCATTGGATTTGTCAAACGGTATAATCTGATGAAAAATGCTATGTGGCAGCTGATCATCGTGACGGCAGGGTGTATCCTATGGGATATTTTTACCGGATGGCGGGGCTGGTCTGTAGATTTTGTGCTGCCGGCCGTCTGCATGGTGATCCTGCTTTCTATGATTATCATCACAAAGGTACAGAAGAATACGGCCCGTGAATATATGATCTATTTTGTGATGGCGGGCGGGTATGGAGTGATCCTGCCGCTGATCCTGCTTTTAACAGGTGTTGTGAAGTTTATGCCATTGAGTACCCTGTGTGTGGTGGTGTGCTTTTTATTCCTGGCTGCACTGGTGATATTTAAGGGAAAAGAGTTCAGGGAAGAGATGCATAAAAAGTTCCATGTATAAGGGTTTTTTATATATTTTTTGACGGAAATCGGCCGATTTAGGGCTTTGATTTTGGATTGTATTACCTGTACTGTTTGTGGTATTATAATTCTATGTATACTACTTCTGGCATGCCCTTTTTAGAAGGCATGTAATCTGAAAGAGGAAGGATTAACAATATGAAGCTTTTAATACAAAACGGACATGTGTTAGATCCACTGACAGGGCTGGATGATATCAGCGATGTCCTGGTGGAGGGGACTAAGATCGTGAAGGTTGCAAAAGAGATTCACGAGGAGGCGGACCAGACCATCGATGCCGCCGGCTGCTATGTAATGCCGGGACTGATCGATCTGCACGTGCATCTGCGTGATCCGGGCCTGACCCATAAAGAGACGCTGGAAAGCGGCGGCAGAGCTGCGGCACGCGGAGGTGTGACAACCGTCTGTGCGATGCCAAATACTAAGCCGGTCACGGATACAGCGGAGATGGTGGATAAGCTGCACAGAAGGGCAGCCGTGGAATCCCCGATCCATGTGATCCAGCTTGGAGCCGTTACGAAAGGTGAAAAGGGAGAGGAGCTGGCTGATATCAGAGGGATGGCCAAGGCAGGCTGCCATGCCATCAGCGAGGATGGAAAGTCAGTGATGAATGCGGCTTTGTACCGGAAAGGGATGAAGCTTGCGAAGGAATGTAATATTTCTGTGTTTGCACACTGTGAAGATATCAATATGGTAGAGGGAGGCGTGATGAACGCGGGGGCTAAGGCAGAAGCTCTTGGAGTGAAGGGAATCACGAATTCTGTGGAGGATGTCATTGTAGCAAGGGACATCCTGCTTGCAAAGGAGACCGGGGTGAGGCTGCATCTGTGCCACTGTTCCACCGCAGACAGCGTGAGGATGATCGAGGCTGCCAAAAAGGCAGGACTTCCGGTGACCGGGGAAGTGTGTCCTCACCACTTTATCCTGTCCGATGAGGATATCAATGAGAATAACGGACAGTATAAGATGAATCCGCCGCTTCGCTCGAAGGCGGATGTGGAAGCGCTCAGAGAGGGCTTAAAGAGCGGTATTATGGATGTGATCTCAACCGACCATGCTCCGCATGCCGAGGAGGAAAAAAATCTTCCAATGGAGCAGGCAGCCTTCGGGATCGTCGGCCTGGAGACATCCGCCAGCCTGACATATACACAGCTGGTAGAGAAAGGGGTACTGACCCCGATGCAGATGGCAGAAAAGATGAGTTATAATCCTGCCCGGATCCTGGGACTGGATGACAAAGGCTCCGTATCAGAGGGCAAGACTGCTGACCTGATGATATTTGATCCATCAAAAGAATACAGGATCGATAAGAACACATTCCTTTCTAAAGGAAAGAACACACCATTTGACGGTTATCCGGTCAAAGGGGAAGTATGCTGTACCATCGTAGATGGGCGAATTGTATATACAAGATAAAAAATGGTTTGCAAAGGGGTCTGACCCTTTTGCAAACCATTGTCAGAACATTCAGATAATTGAGGAGGTTTTTTATGATCAACAAATTAGTAAATAAGATTAAGAAGACAGGGGCGCCGATCGTTGTAGGTTTGGACCCGATGCTGAACTATATTCCGGAGCATATCCAGCAGAAGGCTTACGGAGAATTTGGGGAGACTCTGGAGGGAGCAGCAGAGGCTATCTGGCAGTTTAATAAGGAAATCGTGGATAAGACATATGATCTGATCCCGGCTGTGAAGCCGCAGATCGCGATGTACGAGCAGTTTGGCGTACCTGGGCTGATGGCATTTAAGAAGACAGTTGATTACTGTAAGGAGAAAGACCTGGTTGTGATCGGTGATATCAAGAGAGGGGATATCGGTTCCACATCTGCTGCTTATGCAGTAGGTCATCTTGGAAAGGTGAAGGTAGGAAGCAAGGAGTATATTCCTTTCGATGAAGACTTTGCAACTGTAAACCCGTATCTCGGTTCTGACGGCGTGAATCCATTTATCGATGTGTGTAAGGCTGAGAAGAAAGGTCTGTTCATCCTTGTGAAGACCTCCAATCCGTCAAGCGGTGAGTTCCAGGATCAGCTGATCGACGGCAGGCCGCTCTATGAGCTGGTCGGCGAGAAGGTTGCCCAGTGGGGAGAAACATGCATGGGCGAGGAATACAGCTATATCGGAGCGGTAGTCGGTGCGACCTATCCTGAGATGGGAAAAGTACTCCGTAAGGTAATGCCGAAGTCTTACATCTTGGTTCCGGGTTATGGCGCCCAGGGAGGAAAAGGAAAAGATCTTGTCCATTTCTTTAATGAAGACGGACTCGGTGCCATCGTAAATTCTTCCAGAGGTATTATTGCAGCATACAAGCAGGATGCCTATGCACAGTTTGGACCGGAGAATTTCGCAGATGCATCCAGGGCGGCTGTGGAAGCCATGGTCAGCGACATCCGCGGGGCATTAGAGGGAAGATAAAGAGAACATAGGAAAAAGGAGAAAGACCATGTCTAATAAGCGAAAAGAATCTGCGATGATCGTATCCCAGGAATGTATCGCAGCTGATATCTATAGTATGTGGATCCAGACAGAAAAGATTGCATCCCTGGCAGTGCCGGGACAGTTTATTTCCATGTATACAAAGGATGGCAGCAAGCTGCTTCCGCGCCCGATCAGCCTGTGTGAGATCAATAGAGAAAAGAAGCTGATCCGTGTCGTATACCGTGTCACAGGAGAAGGAACCGGGACAGAGCAGTTTTCTGAACTGACAAAAGGGGACTGGATCGATATCTTAGGACCTCTGGGAAATGGCTTCCCGCTGGATGCTGCCAAGGGAAAGAAGGCAATGCTGATAGGCGGCGGGATCGGTGTCCCTCCGATGCTGGAGCTGGCAAAGCAGCTTGACACTAAGAAGGTACTTGTGATGGGCTACCGTGATGAGCAGTTCCTCTCAGAGGAGCTTGGTGCACAGGGCGATCTCTATGTTGCAACGGAAGACGGCAGTGCAGGAACGAAAGGGAATGTCATGGATGCGATCGCTGCAAACGGGTTAACAGTAGACCTTATCTATGCCTGCGGTCCGGCTCCAATGCTCCGTGCTATCAAGCAGTATGCCGAAGAAAAAAATATTGTATGCTATATATCTATGGAAGAGCGGATGGCCTGTGGGATCGGTGCGTGCCTGGCTTGTGTCTGTCAGTCCAAAGAGGTGGACGGACACAGTCATGTACACAATAAACGTGTCTGCAAGGACGGTCCGGTATTTCTGTCAACGGAGGTGGAGATCTAATGAATACAACAGTAAATTTGGCGGGTGTAGAATTAAAGAACCCGGTCATGACAGCCTCCGGGACATTTGGCTCCGGTGAAGAGTACAGTGAATTTGTAGACTTAAACCGTCTGGGTGCGGTCGTGACAAAAGGCGTGGCGAACATCCCATGGCCCGGCAATCCGACCCCGAGGATCGCAGAGACTTACGGCGGGATGATGAATGCCATCGGTCTGCAGAATCCGGGGATCGATGTTTTTTGTGAACGGGACATCCCATTTTTGAAAAAGTATGATACGAAGATCATCGTAAATGTCTGCGGAAAGACAACAGAGGAGTACTGTGAGGTGGTCGACCGCCTGGCAGACGAACCGGTCGACCTGCTTGAGATCAATATTTCCTGTCCGAATGTCAAAGAGGGCGGGATCGCATTCGGCCAGAATCCGAAGGCTGTGGAAGATATCACAAGGGAGATCAAAAAGCACGCCAGGCAGCCGGTTATCATGAAGTTAAGTCCGAATGTTACAGATATCACAGAGACTGCAAAAGCAGCCGAAGCCGGCGGTGCAGATGTGTTGTCCCTGATCAACACACTGACGGGGATGAAGATCGACATCAACAGACAGACCTTTGCACTGGCGAATAAAACAGGCGGGGTATCCGGCCCTGCGGTAAAACCGATCGCGGTGCGTATGGTATATCAGGTGGCAAATGCAGTGAATCTGCCGATCATCGGTATGGGCGGTATTTCAACCTATGAGGATGCAGTTGAGTTTATTCTTGCCGGTGCAACAGCGGTTTCCGTTGGCACGGCAAACTTCTTCAATCCCGCAGCAACAGTAGAGATCGTTGAAGGAATTGAAAAATACATGGAAAGATACCATTTTGAGAACATACAGGACATGGTCGGACTCGTAAAGTAAGTGAAGGCTGCAGATATGCCGTGAAAGCGGAGATATCAGGTGGCTCTCGGGCCGAATGGTTTGGATGGATATTTACAGGAACAACAGAAGGAGGATTATCATGGAACAGTATAAACAGGAATTTATTGAATTTATGATCGACTGCGAGGTTTTAAAATTTGGAGATTTCGTGACAAAAAGCGGAAGAAAGACCCCGTTTTTTGTAAACACAGGTTTCTACCGCACAGGTGCACAGCTTAGGAAACTGGGAGAATATTATGCCAAAGCGATCGACCAGAAATTCGGATTTGATTTTGACGTTTTATTCGGACCGGCATACAAGGGAATCCCGCTGACTGTAGCAGCAACAATGGCGATCAGCGAATTCTACGGAAAAGACATCAGGTACTGCTCTAACAGAAAAGAAGTGAAGGATCACGGAGACAAGGGAATCCTTCTTGGAAGTCCGATCCAGGACGGTGATAAGGTAGTCATCATCGAAGACGTAACGACAGCAGGAACCTCGATCCAGGAGACTCTGCCGATCATCAAGGCGCAGGGAGATGTGTCCCCGATCGGACTGGTCGTATCAGTAGACAGAATGGAACGCGGGCAGGGCGAGAAGAGTGCATTGAGCGAGATCCAGGAGAAGTACGGCCTTGAAACCACTGCGATCGTTACGATGGCAGAGGTTGTAGAACATCTGTATAACAGACCATACAAAGGAAAGGTGATCATTGACGATACATTAAAAGCAGCGATTGATGCATATTACGAACAATACGGCGTAAAATAGGGGGAAAGTCAAATGGAAAAGGCATATAAGACAATGTCAAGTGCCGGAGCGGCAAACATTGTGCTGGGGATCATCATGATTGTGACCGGTATCGCTGCCGGTATCATCACAGTCATCAACGGAGCGCGTCTGCTCAGACATAAACACGAGATCACATTTTAACCGGAGCGGCTGTAGACTGCGTGCAGCGTATTTGAATGAAAGAAACTTTGGTACATTCCAGGGTGAGTAAAAAGGGGTAGTAATTTGAGCCAGAGAGAAGTAAAAAAGCTCCGTACCATGGGGAAGATCATGTTTGTACTTTACATTTTCTTCCTCCTGTATTTCCTGATATTTTCAGACTGGTACGGGCGCACCGGTGTTTCTTCAGAATACCGGTATAATCTAGTACTGTTTAAAGAGATAAAGCGATTCATAGAATACCGGGAAGATCTGGGAGCCTTCGCGGTATTCACTAATTTATTCGGGAATATCCTGATTTTTGTGCCATTTGGTTTTTTTATCTCCATGGCGAGTACGGCCAGGGGATTCTTCATGACACTATTTTACAGCTTTGGTTTGAGCCTCTGCGTGGAGGTATTCCAGATCCTGACAAAAGTGGGGAGCTTTGACGTGGATGACCTTCTTTTAAACACGATCGGAGGCGTGCTGGGGTATATTTTATTCTCAATTTGCAATATGATAAGGAGACGGCATAATGGGCGCAGGAAAAAAAGACGCTAAGCAAAGGCAGAAAGAGCTTGAAAAGGAACGTAAGAAGCGCGGTTCCAGAAAATACGGCCAGGCGAAGATGAAACACTCCCGGATGGGAATCTACTCCTGCGTATACGCAGGCTGCGCTTTTGCACTGATCCTCACCTGTATCCTGATCGCATTTGTCCTGCGGGGAAATACATGGGGATTTGTCGGCGGCATGGGACTTCTGTCGGTCGTTTTTGCGGTACTTGGAATTCGGGCATCTGTAAAAGGGATGCGGGAGAGAGAAAAAAATTATATTACCTGTAAGGCAGGGCTGGCAGGAAACATCATCCTTCTGCTGGGGCTGCTGACAATATTCATAGGAGGTCTTAAGTAGATGGCGTTTCAAGAATGGCAGTCAGAAAGAAATGAGCAGTATCAGGAAAGGCATGAGCTTTCCGTAGACAGGATCAAGAGGATTGCAACAGAGGATACGGTTGAAGAAAGATTTCAGCCATTTTTCCAGGCTGTATCGGCTTTTTTGCTGGAACTGGAAGCCGTGCGCAGAAAAGTGGAAAACGGGGACTGGGAACGGCTTAAGAGAAAGGAGATGGAGGAATTTAATTATATCCTCTATTTGGATATCCTGGATGAGCATTATGAAACAAGCTACGCTAACCCGGCTTATGCAGTGAAGCTGCTCGGGGAAGAGTATGGACGGCTTCTGAGCTTTCTCTATGCGGAGATGCGGAGCGGGATCCCGTATGTTTTTGAAAACAGGGTGGACTATCTGACGATTTTAAACGAGTTATTTATCGAGATCTACAACTGTTTTGAGGCGGAGACAGTGCCGGAGTACAAGGCATTAAAGGAGATCGTCTACTGGTATGCCAGTGATTACTGCGATGTGTTTTTAGCAGACAGGATCGAGGAGCAGCTCTATCCTGAGGATTCCTTTGCGGCAGAATTGATCTGCAGTGCAGATCTTGAGGATGACAGGTACCTGTATCGTTTCGGAGAATATATCACGCAGAATGAGCTTCACACGGCAAGACATCTGAGAAGTCTTCCCAAGGAGACGATCCAGAAGATGGCGGATGTCTATACAGAAGGCTACCGGATCGGCTTTATCAATACCGGAAAGGATCTGTCGAAAAAATCGGTCGTCAATATCCGCTACTGCCTTGGCTTTGAAAGAGTCGTAAAGCTGGCGATCGAGAATTTTGAAAAAATGGGACTAAAGCCGGTGATCTACCGGGCCGCTTCCAGCGTCATCACAAAGAGGGAGCAGTACAAGGTCGGATATTACGGTGCCATAGCGAATAAGCAGTATGAGTATGACCACCGATCGGACCAGGCATTGTTCATGGACAAACGCTATATTGAGCGGAAGCTGGATGTACTTCGCAATGTCTATGAGAAAAATAAAGAGCAGGCGGCTTTATTTGCAGGACCGGCTGTGATGGAGATTTTCGGGGAGCGTCCGTTTTCACCAAAGGTAAAGCCGGAAGCTGTTTCTTACAGTGAGGCACAGCGTTCCTTATCACTTCTTTATGACAGTAAGTCGGGACAGCTGACCAACCAGTATATCAAAGGCGAGGAGCGCAGCTTTACGATCATTGCCTATCCGGTGCCGGAGATCGGAGACGATTATGCCGCTATTTTTGACGAGGTGATCCGTATCAACACGCTGGACGCAAAGCTTTACGAGAAGGTCCAGCAGACGATCATTGATGCACTGGATCAGGGGGACTATGTGCACATCCTCGGAAAAGGAGAGAACCAGACGGACTTAAAGGTGCAGCTGTACCGTTTGAGAGACCCTGAGAAGGAGACGATCTTTGAGAACTGTGTGGCAGATGTCAATATTCCGGTGGGCGAGGTATTTACTTCACCGGTTCTGGAGGGGACAGATGGCGTGCTGCATGTGAGTAAGGTCTATCTCAATGAACTGCAGTATCAGAATTTAAAGATCGTATTCAAAGACGGGATGATCGAGGATTATACCTGTACCAATTTCGAACAGGAGGAGGACAACCGGAAGTACGTCTATGAAAATGTACTCCATAACCATCCGACACTTCCTCTCGGAGAATTTGCCATCGGAACGAACACGACGGCTTATGTAACAGCAAAGAAATACGGGATCGAGGATAAGATGCCGATCCTGATCGCGGAGAAGATGGGCCCCCACTTTGCGGTGGGAGATACCTGTTACAGCTGGAGTGAGGACATTAAGGTCTATAATCCGAACGGAAAAGAAATCGTGGCAAGAGACAACTCTGTGTCCATTTTACGGAAGGAAGATGTGGCAAAAGCATACTTCCAGTGCCATACAGATATAACCATACCTTATGAAGAGTTAGAAGAAATAAGTGTAGTGACAAAAGAGGGAAAAAATATTATACTATTGAAGGACGGAAGGTTTGTATTAGAAGGGACAGAAGTCCTGAATGAACCTTTCCATGAATAGCGTAACAGACATTACTTGTAAATGAAGAATCAGTGCAGCGTCAAACGGCGCTGTACTGGTGTGTAAAGAATGACCAAAAGAGAAAGGTGGATAAAACATGCCAAGAGTAGGAATTGTAATGGGAAGCGACTCTGACCTTAAGGTTATGAGCAAAGCCGCAAGCATGCTGGAAAAACTGGGGATCGACTATGAGATGACGATCATCTCCGCACACCGTGAGCCGGACGTATTTTTCGAGTGGGCAAAGGCAGCAGAAGGAAAAGGAATTAAGGTAATCATCGCGGGAGCCGGTATGGCAGCACATCTGCCGGGAATGTGTGCAGCATTGTTCCCGATGCCGGTCGTGGGCGTACCGATGTCAGGTAAGAACCTGGCCGGTGAAGATGCACTGTTTTCAATCGTACAGATGCCGCCTGGAATCCCTGTAGCAACAGTTGCCATCGACGGAGGCATGAATGCTGCGATCCTGGCAGCAAAGATCCTGGCAACATCTGATGCAGAGCTTTTAGAAAAGTTAAAAGCATACTCTGTAGAGATGAAGGAGACGGTTCAGGGCAAAGCAGCAAAATTAGAGGAAATCGGATACGAAGCTTATCTTGCACAGAAATAAGAGTGAATGGGAGAACAGGTATGGATTATAAGAACGCAGGCGTTGATATAGAAGCAGGTTATAAATCAGTAGAATTGATGAAGAAGCATGTACAGGAGACCATGAGACCGGAGGTACTGACGAATCTGGGAGGATTTTCCGGTGCATTTTCTATGGAGAAGTTCAAAGGGATGGAGAAGCCTACCCTGGTATCAGGAACAGACGGTGTGGGCACAAAGTTAAAGCTGGCATTCATTCTGGACAAGCATGATACCATCGGTATTGACTGTGTTGCAATGTGTGTCAATGATATCGCATGTGCAGGCGGGGAACCTTTATTCTTCCTCGACTACATCGCATGCGGAAAGAATGAGCCGGAGAAGATCGCTACCATCGTAAGCGGTGTTGCAGACGGATGTAAGCAGTCCAATGCGGCCCTGATCGGCGGCGAGACAGCAGAGATGCCGGGATTCTATCCGGTGGACGAGTATGACCTTGCCGGATTTGCAGTCGGTGTAGTGGATGAGAAAGACCTGATCACAGGAAAAGACTTAAAGGCAGGAGACGTGCTGATCGGTATGGCTTCCTCCGGTGTACACAGCAACGGTTTCTCCCTTGTCAGAAAAGTATTCAACATGAAGAGAGAAGCACTCGATACATATTATGACAGCTTAGGCTGCACATTAGGAGAGGCACTCCTGGCGCCGACGAAGATCTACGTGAAAGCTCTTCGCAGCGTAAAAGAGGCTGGTGTTACGATTAAAGCCTGCAGCCATATCACAGGCGGCGGTTTCTATGAGAATGTACCTCGTATGCTCAAGGACGGCACACATGCTGTGATCAAGAAGGACAGCTACCCGATCCCGCCGATCTTCAAGATGTTATCTGTAGACGGAGACATCGAGGAGCAGATGATGTACAACACATTTAATATGGGACTGGGAATGATCCTTGCAGTTGACGAAGCGGATGTAGAGAAGACCATGGCTGCGATCAAAGAGGCCGGTGAGGAACCATATGTAGTCGGACAGATCGAAGCAGGTGAAAAAGGAGTAACCTTATGCTAAGAATAGTCGTTCTTGTTTCCGGAGGAGGCACGAACCTGCAGGCAATCATCGACGGTGTAAAGGCAGGAACTATTTCCAACACCGAGATCGCAGGAGTCATCAGTAACAATAAGAATGCTTATGCACTTGAGCGTGCGAAGGAGAATGGAATTCCGGGAGTCTGTGTCTCACCGAAGGATTATGAATCCAGAGAGATCTTTAACGAGAAGTTTTTGGAGGCTGTGGATGCCTATGCGCCGGACCTGATCGTTTTAGCTGGATTTCTTGTTGTGATCCCTCCGGCTATGATAGAGAAATACAGGAACCGTATGATCAACATCCACCCATCCCTGATCCCTTCCTTCTGCGGGAAAGGATACTATGGATTAAAGGTGCATGAGGCGGCTCTTGCACGCGGTGTGAAGGTGGTCGGCGCGACCGTACATTTTGTGGATGAGGGGACTGATACAGGACCGATCATCCTGCAGAAGGCTGTGGAAGTAGAAGCGGGGGATACCCCGGAAGTCTTACAGCGAAGAGTCATGGAACAGGCGGAGTGGAAGATCCTGCCCCGTGCCATTGACCTGATCGCGAACAGGAAAGTTACGGTGGAAGATGGAAAAGCGAAAATTACAGAATAAAGATAAAAAGTAGAGGAGGCTGCCATGAAGGTATTAATTGTAGGAAGCGGCGGAAGAGAACATGCGATCGCAGAGAGCGCTGCAAAGAGTGACAAGGTTGAGAAGATGTACTGTGCACCCGGGAATGCGGGGATCGCAGAATATGCAGAATGCGTAGAGATCGGGGCAATGGAGTTTGAAAAGCTGGTTGCTTTTGCAAAGGAAAAGGAAATCGACCTCGTGATCGTGGGCATGGACGACCCGTTGGTGGGAGGCCTGGTCGATGAGATGGAGGCAGCAGGCATCCGTACCTTCGGACCGCGCAGGAATGCGGCGATCCTGGAAGGCTCCAAGGCATTTTCTAAGGATCTGATGAAAAAATACAATATACCGACAGCAGGCTATGAAAACTTTACGGACCCGGATGCGGCACTTCAATATCTGGAAACAGCAAAGTTCCCGATCGTACTGAAGGCTGACGGCCTGGCTCTGGGAAAAGGTGTGTTGATCTGTAATACCCTTGAGGAGGCAAAAGACGGCGTCAAGACGATCATGCTGGATAAGAAGTTCGGCAGCGCGGGAAACGAGATGGTCATTGAGGAATTCATGACCGGACGTGAGGTTTCTGTTCTGTCTTTCGTAGACGGAAAGACCATCAAGACGATGACCTCCGCACAGGATCATAAACGTGCAGGGGACGGAGATACCGGGCTGAATACAGGCGGCATGGGAACTTTTTCTCCAAGTCCGTTCTATACAAAGGAAGTGGAAGACTTCTGCAATAAATATGTGTACCAGGCTACAGTGGATGCCATGGCAGCAGAGGGAAGAGAATTCAAGGGAATCATCTTCTTCGGACTGATGCTGACCGAAGACGGGCCGAAGGTACTGGAATACAATGCCCGCTTCGGCGACCCGGAGGCACAGGTGGTGCTGCCGCGTATGAAGAACGACTTAATCGAGGTCGTGGAGGCATGCATCGACGGAACTCTGGATCAGGTAGATCTGCAGTTTGAAGATAATGCGGCAGTCTGCGTTGTCCTGGCTTCGGACGGATATCCGGTGAAGTACGAGAAGGGATTCCCGATCAAGGGACTGGAAGAGTTCAAGAAGCATGAGGGATATTACTGCTTCCATGCCGGAACGAAGTTCGATGGAGATCAGATCGTGACCAATGGCGGACGCGTTCTTGGCGTGACCGCAAAAGGAAAAGACTTAAAAGAAGCACGCGCGAATGCTTATGCAGCAACCGAGTGGGTGCAGTTTGAGAATAAATATATGCGTCATGACATCGGGAAAGCGATTGATGAAGCGTAAAGAATACGGGATTAGAAAGGGGCTGTTTTTTTACAGCCCCTTTCTAATCCCGAAAATATTTTAGCATCTGGACGAATGTCATATTTATTTTGCTCTGCGTCAAGTCGAAGTCATCGGAAACCGGATCGTTACCATCCCGCCGGATTCCAGGCTGTGCAGTTCAAGCTCTCCGCCATGGTTTTGAACGACTTGCGCCGCAAACCAGAGACCCAGGCCGTTATGCCCGTCACTGCCGCGAGAGGAATCATCGCGCCACAGGCGTTCTGTTGCGTGGTATAAAGCCGCCTTGCTAAATCCCGGCCCTTCATCACGCACAACAATCTGCCATTTAGAATTTCCTATATTGGCTTCCTGATTGTCTTTTGTATGGCTTTCCATCCCGCCATCCAGATACACGTTTCCACCTTCCGGGGTGTGCTCGATGGCATTTTGTACCACATTACCTAAAGCGCGCAGTAAGTGGCTTTTCTGGATCACTGCAGTCCCCTTAAGGTGGTTCTGTACCTGCAGACAGACATTCCGGCGCTCGGCAACAGGCTGTATGTTTCGGCAGAGTTCATCAATCACATCAGGCAGGGAGGCACTTTCAAATGCTTCATCCGCACCCACAGAGGTTTCTAAAAGACTGGCCACATACTGCCTGGCCCGGTCGCTGCTGGACGCAATGATTTCCAGTCTTCTTCGAAAGTCCGGGGGCAGTTCTTCATCCAGCAGGAGTTCGGCATTGCCTCCGATCAATGTGAGCGGTGTCTTTAGATCATGTGCGAGTGCTGCGATTTCCGCTTCACGTTCCTGCTGGGCGGCCCACTGCGAGGAGAGGGAACTGTATAAAGCCTTACGCATATGGTCCATAGCATCGAGTGCCTGGTCGTACTCCTTTATGCCTGCGTGTGGAATGATGAAATCCAATTCCTGTGCGCCGACTTTTTCACTCACTTCCCGGAACAGATCCAGCCTGGATGCAAGGTGCCGGCGAAGCCGCAGGGTGCTGCACATCAGGCAGAGCACCCAGGCAATGCCAAGTGCGGCAATCCACAGGTATTCAAAAGGCGGCAAAAGACTGCGCAGCCTCGGGTTTACAAACTCCGTCCGAAAATACCAGCTAAGAACGATAGTAGTGTTGTCCGCATAAGTATAGCGTGAAACATGGACGTCATCAGGGGGGAGTTGTAAAAACCCGGAAAGGGTTTCTAATTTCTTCCCCTTTACATTGCTTTCTAATACGCTGCCATCCGGGGCAAACAAGGCATATTCCGGCAGAAAATCCTCCCCGGGAGAGACAAAGTTTTTGGGCTTCCCGGCAAGCATCTCTTCTACCTGCCGGTTGGAAACGGAACCATGGTAGATCACCCCGGCTTTTTTGAGCTGTAGATCACAGACATACCAGATCAGGCCGCACAACAGCATACAGCCAAGGATTCCTCCGGCAAAACGAAGCAGTATAAAAGAAAGACTTACAGAACGTTGTCTTTTCGCCATTTGTATCCCACCCCCCAGACTGTTTCGATCGGCCCCAGGCCGACGGTTTTTAATTTTGCCCGGATATTCTTGATGTGCTCTGCAATGACAGCTGGGTCTCCCTCGGCATCAAATCCGAAAACGACCTCATATAATTGTTCTTTGGTAAATACCTGTCCGGCGTGCAGGGCAAGATGTTCACAAATGGCATATTCCCCTTTGGTGAAAGGCAATGTTTGTCCGTCTGCAAAAGCCTCCTTTGCCAGCAGATCAAAATGAATTCCGCCCCGTTTTAGCGTGCGGGTGGGCTGGCGCACCTCCCGCCGCAGATGGGCATTCACCCGCGCGCGAAGCTCCGCAATGCTGAAGGGTTTTTTGATATAATCGTCCGCACCCAGGCCGAAGCCCTTCACAAGAGCCGCATCCTCTGCCCTGGCGGTTAAGAAGAGGATGGGACAGTCCACCTCCCCCCGGATCCGGCTGCAGAGGGAAAATCCGTCCTCGCCGGGCATCATCACATCCAGCAGCAGAAGATCATACTGCCGGCACCGGTCAGGCAGGAGGGAAGCGGCATCCGGTTCGGTGTCTACCTGGTGGCCGTCCTTTTTAAGGGCTGCGCTTACCAGGTCCAGCATATCAAGGTCATCATCGACCACAAGTAGTTTTGACATAGTCTATCCTCCTGTTTTTCCGGGGATCAAAGCGATATGATGTGCATGTAAGCAATGCTTCTAAGAGCTTTTCCCCGGATATCATACATTCTATAGTATCACATTTTTCCACGATGTTTCAGGCCTTTTAGCAGGAAGAGTGAAAGACAGCCGCAAAGCAGCAGGCTGAGTATACTTCCTGTCATCTGTCCGGCATCTGCGGTATAATGGCCGGAAAGGTTGAATACGGCCGTGACCGGATAGAAGATGGATAAGACGCGGGACATATTCGCGAGTAATCCTGTAAATGAATAGATTTCGGCGAATACCAGCGCAAGCCAGTACCCCTTTTTCATACGCGATACCAAGGCAATGATAGGGGAGATGGCAAAAAAAGTGCCGATCCCGTCCAGAAAATATTCTTTCAGAAAGCCCAGAACCATTCTCCGGGGTAATTCAGAAAAATGAAGTACAGCCTCGGTGGAATATGTGATGACAAAAAGCAGCAAATAAAGGAGGACACACAACACGAAAGACACCGCCATCTTTGCTGCATTTAATTTTGCTTCATCTATGGGGATCAGCTGCAGTGATTTCAGGGTGTCCTCCTGTTCTTCACGGCAGATCATATAACTGCCCAAAAGGGCGGTCACCGCAGGAAGCACGAAAAAGGCTGCCAATGTCTGGGCCACATTCATATACCAGCCCGGATGATCTACAAAGCGGGAGCCGTAATAGACTTCCTGGGAACCATAATACACCTCCTGTCCGGCGGCAAATACAATGACTGCTGTCATTACAACAGCAAAAACAGAAACCCAGATGATATGAGACCGGCGGAGCTTTCGGCACTCCGCCCAAAGTAAATGCTGCATCATTTTCCCTCACTTTCTCCTGCTTAGCGTAAAGCCTGCAAGTAACACGGCTGCAATATCCCAGATACAGATGCAAAGAACTGCCAGTGCCAGGTTCGGCGTCCGGGTAAATGTAATGCCGGGAATCTCGTTATTTTGCATAAGGATGACACTCAGACTGGACAGCGGGTGCAGATACTGGTTGACAGTCACCAGAAAAAATCCAAGGACTGTATAAACTAACGTGAGGCAGACAGGAAAAATGTATCCCTTCTGCGATGCAGCCACTGCCAGGACCGGCATCATGACAAAAGCGGTAACGAGGCCCATTTCGAAACATTTTTTCAATAGAAATAAGACACTTCCCCATTCGAATACAACACATCCGGAAAGGACGCTGAACAAGACGGAAAAAACGGCCGTGATCAGCATGAAGCAGACGGAGTAGATCAGGGTAATGAAAAATTTACTGAAAAAGTATCCTATTTTATTCACAGGCACGATCCAGAGCTGTCTGAGCATATCACATTCCGTTTCTTCGTGCATCAGCATGGTGCCAAGAATTCCTAAAACGACAGGCAGGATGACCCACAGTGAAAAACCAAACGCGGACCATTTATAAAACAGGAGAGGGTCAGCACCTGTTTTCCCCGGATATTGAAAGTATAACAGTGCCATAAACGGCATGATGAGGGCTGAGGCCAACATGGCCCAGACAAGTTTTCTGCGGCGCAGCTTTAGGAATTCCGTTTGGATCAATCTAAGCAATGCCCTCACCTCCCGTAATATTTCTGAAATAGTCTTCCAGGCTGAAGTTCTTGTTTTTACGTTTCAGTTCTTCCATGCTGCTTTCTTCCAGAAGGACACCATGGTCGATGATCCCGATGTCATCAGCCAGTAAAGAGATTTCCGGAAGAATATGGCTGGAGATCAGAATCGTTTTTCCGCGCTTCACACTCAAATTCTTAATAAAATTCCTTACCTCGGCGATGCCGATCGGGTCCAGGCCGTTTGTCGGTTCATCCAAGATCAGCAATTGCGGGTTATGCATGATCGCATTTGCTATGCCAAGACGCTGTTTCATCCCAAGGGAATATTTGGAAAACAGCTTTTTATCCCGATAAGGCAGCCCGACCACTTTCAGAGCGCTTTCTACGGCATGGCGGTCTGTTATGCCGCGCAGCTTTGCAAAAATCTCCAGGTTTTCTGTGCCTGTCAGATTTGGATAAAATCCCGGCGCTTCGATCATCGCCCCGATATGGGGATAGATCCGTTTTTCATAACCCTTGATATTGTGGCCGAATACATCTGCCTCCCCAGAAGAGATGCCGGTCAGCCCTAAGATCATCTTCATAATTGTGGTCTTTCCGGCTCCGTTGCGTCCCAGCAGACCATAGATCCGGCCTCTTTTTACATGTAGATCCACGGAGCTGACTGCGGTCTGGTCTCCATAGATTTTGGTCAATTGTTTGGTTTCAATCACAAATTCATTCATGAAATGTATACCTCCTTTTGATTGATTTTTATCTGACATAGTTATGTTAACGGGTAATTTTAAAGATTTTATCAAATTTAGAAAATTTTGCCTTGGCAGAGCACGAGAAACTTCATATTTAATTCAGGAGTTTAACCTGACGGATTAAGAACTCATGAAACCGTTCCTTTAAAAGAGTGATATAATAATGATAACTTAGTAAACATCACATTCTTGGAGGAAGCAGATGGAATCGAAGAATAAAAAAGAACAGATATTATATGGAATATGTATTCTGATAAGCATACTGCTTTTCATAAATATTTTTGCACCATGGCTTTTCTATCAAGGGAAGAGTTATACGATTCTGGGGTTTTACCGTGCGGTAAAAATAAACGGCGGTCTCAGTCAAATTGACAACGGATCGGGGAGTGCATATATCACTTATGGAACTTTATTCATGCCGTTTGTTGCAGGTATTTTGTCAGGATTAAAAACGATATTGCTGATTTTCAAAGGACGGATTAAAATATTAAGCTATTTTATATATGGATTAGACTGCATATATATATGCATTTTATTTCTATTTGCCGGAGGTCTGCCTACGGTTTTTGCGATGGCAAGTATCTTGCTTATTTTAGTTGATTTTTTGATCAACAAATATTTGGAGGAATACAAAGAATTTACGAAAAAGAGCAGGGAATTGAGAATCAAAGAAATGAGGGAAAAGGAAGAGCGAAAACGCAGGCTTTCTTTCCCTGGCAAATATTCAGCCTATTATTATCGAATGATATTAAAAGATATCATATATCATAAGTGGGAATATCTACTTTTGATAGCTGGCGGTGCTGTTTCGGTTACGTTTTTATTTACCATGATGACAGTGCAGGATATGATGAACGGGATCCATTCAGAGGAGCGCTTCTTATTAGGCAGTGGGATGCAGGCGATTATGAAGGAGGCCGTCCTGGTGGCAGTTGTAATCAATATGCTTATTATGGGGTTCTCTTTGTCTTACTTTGTGAAGAAAAAGTTATCTCAGGAGGAGATTATGAGCCTGCTCGGTACCAGAAGCAGCCGTTTAAAATATGACTGGATATTAGAGTATGGTATTTCCCTGTTCTTTGCGGTTATTGCAGGGGGTATTTGCGGCGGATTAAATGCCGTGGGATTTCGCTGGATTGTAGGAAAATTTTTACGGGCGGACATCGTTCAGGGGAATGCCGTGAAAATATGCTTCCAAACTATTCTCATATTTTTAGTGATTTCTCTTGTGTCTCTTGCCGTTAATTATGAAGTCTATACATGGGAAAAGTATAGCGCGTCCATCCAGGTAAAAAAGGAAAAAATTCCTAAGATGAGAGGCATCCTGGTGGGAACAGTTCTGGGGATCGTATTGATAGGGACTGCGTGTCTCTGCTACCGACAGAGAAGATTTGCGGAAAGAATGATTTATATTTTCCTGTTTCTGATGGGAGCTGCTTTGATCTTGATTTATCTCACTGCAGCATGGGTTCGGAGAAAGCAGACGAAAGTAGGCCGTTCCAGATATATATTAGAGACGATATCATTTACCTATCACTTCCGGGGGAGTACCAGAACTCTGGCCATATTATTTGCGATCCATTTCCTGATTTTATCAGTATATACAATGCAGCTTGGCGGACTGTTATCCGCTCCTCCGCCGCAGGAGCTATACCCTTATGATTTTGTATGCATGGCATACCCTGATGACAGTTCCTTTTTTGAAAGTTTAGAAGATGAAAGTGTAATGATCGAAAGTTATCCAATGATTCGCGTTACTTCTGTAGAGGGAGACGCTTTTGATTTATCAGATGCAGCGAATAATAACTTTTTGCATGTGCTCTGGCCCCAGGGACAGCACATAGGTATAGCAGAGTCTACTTATATTGAGCTGCAGAGAAAGCTTGGAAACAAGGTTTATGAACCGCATCTTTCGGGGGAAGAGATTTTTATTGTATATCAGCAGGACTCTTCTTTCAAGGCACATCCTCTGGACTGGTATTTATTCAGGAATAAGCCCTACCTCAGGATCGGTCAGCCATTAAGAGATTATTACTATCCGGACAGGGAGAATCTATATCCGCCAAGGGACGTGAAAGGAGAAAAGATACAGATCTTGTCCGGTATGTTTGACAGAGGGATGCAGGAAGATATCGTTGTATTTTCAGATGAATATTTTAACAGCCTGACGCCAGAGGGACCTACAAAGTATTATCTGCTGCGGGTTAACAGTGAGACTTATTCGACAGTAAGTGAAAAAATGGAGGAGTTTGCAGAAGTACATAAAGAGGATTCATCCTGGGATGAGAATATCCAGCCATATTATGAGAAGCGCCAGATGGTTCGTAATACAGAGTCAGAGAGAACTTTAAAACTTGTGGTCAATGTCTTTGAATTGCTGATGCTTACTGTCTGCAGCATTTTGATCGCTTCGCTGAAGTTTATATCAGAGCGGGAGGAAAGAAAGGAACGCCATCAATTGTTATTTAAAATAGGCATGTATGAGAAGGAACGTAAAAAATTCCTGCGAAAAGAACTCTATCCCTTTTTTATTATTCCGATTGGATCAGCAGGTGTTTCTGCGGTTTGGTTTACTGCTGCCATGTTTCAGCTGCGCATGTACACAATCTTGCAGAGAATAGGTTATATAAAGTATGCAGCGATCATATGGACTGTATATTTTATCGTACAGTTTGTATTTTACCAAGCTATAAAAAGAAAACTATATCATCTGACCGAGTCAATAGAAGAGGGAGGGAAGCAGAGATGACGGGAGAAGAGACGATCCTGGCACTGCAGGGAATTAAAAAAGATTATGAGATAAAAAGTATGCAGGAGGAGAAAATTCAAAAGGTCAAAGTTCTCAAAGGAATTGATATGACAGTGAACTCAGGCGAGTATGTAGCGATTATGGGACGTTCTGGCAGTGGTAAGACGACACTTTTAAAAATACTGGGGCTGATCTTACGTCCGGATGAAGGAACAGTTTTTTTCAGGGGAAAAAATATACAAAGTCTGTGGAAGGACGAGCTGGCAGATATCAGAAGGCGGAAAATGGGATTTGTATTTCAGAACTTTGAGTTGATAGACAGCCTATCCATATTAGATAATATCATGCTTCCGGCAATTATCGATAAAAGACCTCTGGATGAGGCCAAAGAAAAAGCTCGGGCATTGGCAGTAAAACTAGATTTAAAAGAGGAACTACTGGCAAAAGCGCCTTATGAACTATCAGGAGGAGAAAAGCAGCGTGTTGCTATCTGCAGAGCACTTATCAATGATCCTGAATTGATATTGGCTGACGAGCCGACAGGAAATCTGGATGAAAAGTCAGGCAATATTGTGTCTGATATCTTGCTGGATATTAACACAAATATGGGAAAAACCATTATCATGGTCACACATAACCCGAAGCTGGCAGGAAATAGTAAAAAATTATATATGATAAAGGATGGGATAATAGCAGAGACATTGGAGCAGTGTGGTAACAGTAATACATATTACAGAGAGATACTGGAGAGAATGTAGAAACTTTTTGTGGATCTCCTTTAAAAAGCTATAGTCCGAAGTCGGCTGAGGGATCCATTCTTTAGCCTCTTTAGTATAAAAAATGTCCAGATCCAGGTATGGACAACTGTAAAAGAAAAGTGCAGGTGATTGTTTAGATACTGTCTGCAGTCAGAAGAGGCTCTGGTTTGAGCGCCTCTTCTGATGCTTTTTTAGGTTTGATAGATCAACTTATGAATTCCCGGCTGCCCTGTATTTACTTGGGGCAGTTCCGAAGTGTTTTTTAAAAAGCTTGCTGAAATGGTAGGCATCTTCGTAGCCGACCATGGATGCAATGGTCTGGATGCTTAAGTCAGGGGAGGCCTCCATGAGCTCACGGGCTTTTTCCATGCGCAGCTCGATCAGGTAGTTGATAGGGGTGTCTCCGGTCTCGGCTTTGAAGATCTTGGAAATATAAAATGTACTTAGGTACATGTTCTTGGCGATCTGGTCGAGAGAGATCTTTTCGTGGTAGTGTTCGTTAAAATATCGGATCATCTGCTTCACCACGTATTTTCGGTTCGGTGATTCGAAGATACAGCCATCGGATTCTTCTTTTGTTTCCTGCTGATCGCGCAGCAAAAGGAGGATGAGCTGGATCAGGTAGGATTTCAGCATGAAGTAACGCCCGGGCCTGCAGGTGTGGAATTCCTTCCCCATAAAGGAGCACAGCCGGAAGATTTCCTGGCGCATACCGTCCTTCATGGATACGACAACGTTTCCATTTGGAAGAGGCAGGGTGTTAGGCGGCAGATCCCGGATGTGGATATCGGTAAAGCCTATGTAATATTCCGTTGTACAGTAATCAGGGCAGGTCACCAAACTTTTGTGGTAAGTTCCTGGATTAAGGATCACGAGATCCCCGGCCTTTAAGGGATACTCTTTTCCATCTATATAATAGGTACCATATCCTTTGGTGATCACAGAAATCTCCAGATGCTCGTGACAATGATAGTTCTCCTCTGTCTCTGTACGTTTCAGATTACAGATAAATAAAAAAGCAGGGTTCAAGTCATCATAGGTAAGATCATATTCTTGTCTGCGCATAGGGTCACCTCCGGAAAATGTAAATAACGATTCGAGATCTCTTAAGTAAAAAAGAGAAAATCAATCGTTTTATCGCGTGTATAAGAGATTATACTCCCTTAGAGGTGGAGAATTCAATGAATATCTGTGATTATTGGATTATTTATTTTGTATATTGATCATAATACATTTCGGCTTCTCTGCCGGTTAATCCAAACCTCTTCATCAGCTTCGTGAGAATCTGTTCTCTTGATTTCCCGTCCTCTATGTTATCTTGTATCAAGGTAGAAATTCCGCCTGTTAGTACACCTTTGCGCATCCCATCTTCAACGCCATCTTCAAATGCCTCTTTTCTTACTTCCTGCCGTACCTCTTCTTTTACTTCCTTCTTTACCTCTTCCTTTATCTCCTTTCGTACCTCTTCCTTTACTTCCTTCTTTACCTCTTTCCGTACCTCTTCCACCACAGAGTCTCGCAGCTCTTCTTTTGCTATCTCCTTCATCTCTTCCCGCATCATAGCCAGCGTCTTTTCCTCGTCATATTCCGTCAGTAATGAACACATCACTTCATCCCTCCTTGATTTCAAAAATTCTGCCAGTCTATCCTCTTGTACACAATCCTCAATAGCCTTGTGGATAGCAGCTTTTAACTCCATTTGTTTCAGATATGTCTTAACCTGTCCCACAAAAAATGCATAATCCGCGAGTGTCCTGCATTTCTCCATCAGTTCCCGGTTCATTCCGTATTTAATATTAATCACTTTGACCTTTAGCTCCATCCCTGACTGCTCATTTCCATACACGAAAGCATCGGACAGCTTCATTTCCTCGAAGTCCCCCATCTTGCGCTCTCCATTGTAAAATACGATATAAATTGGAGTGGGAAGAGGGATCAGCTTTGGCCCATAGATATTCTTTTCTCTCGTTAGATCCTTATAAAGCTCCGCAAAATAGATCAGTCCGCGAAGTGGCATGTTGGGATTCCATGAGCTCTGGTGCTCATAAAGATTTAGACGCCCGTCAATCAGCATGGAGACATCATTCTTCATACGCATATACAAGACATCATCCCAGGTCATAATTTCCAGTTCCTCCGGATTACCATACTTCGTTCCATTGAGAGCATTATACAGCTCCAGCAGATGCTCCTTCTTTGAAAACAGCATCCGAAATACCTTGTCCTTGTACAGTCTGTTTGGTTCCAATGTTTCATTTGTGTTCATAAAATTCCTCCTGAATTATAATGATTCAGAAAGCAGTCCTATGAACTCTGAAACTTAACCTTTTCTGGTTCTTACTTCTATGGAATCTTTGGGGATAGTTTAAGAATATTATAGAACATAACCTTTTTGATGGCAAGTCTGCCGTGCCCAGAATCCTAATGCCAGATGTGATACTCAGAACAATCATAAAACAGTCCAAATAAAACTGCTTTCTGTAGATATAAATATATTTTTACATAGATCTTTTGAGATAGCAAATGAAAATTTTATAAACTTCTCGCTTTGGGTAAAGGCCATATGGGAAGGGAGGAGGAAAGCTTCCGCCATGCAAGCTCGATTGCGCGCAGGAGCGCTGCATCTCGCTTCGGCTAAACGCCGTATGGTAAGAAAGCTATAAGGGGTGCTTAGTGAGCAAGCTCCCACGCACTTCTTATGTCTCTTACCGCATGGAAGGGAGGAGGAAAACTTCCGCCATGCAAGCTCGATTGCGCGCAGGAGCGCTCCATCTCGCTTCGGCTAAACGCCGTATGGTAAGAAAGCTATAAGGGGTGCTTAGTGAGCAAGCTCCCACGCACCCCTTATATCTTTCTTACCGCATGGCTGGATAGTGTACAAAATATGACATCTAATGTACAACATATTACATTCTGATTTTGAATGAAAGGATTATAATAGAACATGTTTGCTGGAAGTGGGGCTATATATGGATGCATAGATCTCATAGTGCGGCAGACAAATTTTATAAGCAGGAGGTAACAAGACATGACGAAGAAGATGACAGAAGGCAGTCCGGCGAAATTGATTGTAATGTTTACGATTCCCTTATTGATCGGGAATATTTTTCAGCAGTTATATAGCATGGTTGATACTTTGATCGTAGGAAGGACATTGGGGGTGCACGCGCTGGCGGCGGTTGGATGCACTGGGAGTATCAGTTTTTTGATCCTTGGATTTGCAATGGGAGTGAGTGCCGGGCTGGCGATTATCACGGCACAGAGGTTTGGCGCTAAAGATGAAGCAGGACTTAGGAGGAGTGTGGCAGCAGGGGCATGGATCAGCCTTGGAGTTACGGCGGTTCTGACCATCCTTTCTGTACCGCTGGCAAGGAAGATCCTGGAGCTGATGCGGACTCCGCCGGAGATTATTGATTCTGCATATGATTATATTGTAGTGATATTCTGGGGAATAATAGCGAGTATGCTGTTCAACTTCCTGTCCAATATCATCAGGGCATTAGGAGACAGCAGGACACCGCTTTTGTTCTTGATCATAGCCTGTATTTTAAATATCGGGCTTGATTTTGGTCTGATCCTGGGAGCTAAAATGGGAGTGGCAGGGGCCGCGTGGGCCACGATCATCGCACAGATGGCATCTGCCTTGATGTGTTTATGGTATATTAAGAAGAAACTGCCGATCCTGCATCTGAAAAAGGAAGACTGGAAGGTGACCGGCTGGGATATCAGCCAGCATTTTAAAGTTGCTTTGCCGATGGGGTTCCAGATGTCGATTATTGCAATCGGAGCTGTCGTACTGCAGTTTGTGCTGAACGGACTGGGATCTGTCGCGGTTGCTGCCTTCTCGGCGGCACAGAGGATCGACCAGATCGCAGCACAGCCGATGAATTCTTTCGGTACGACGATGGCAACGTATGGGGCACAGAATTATGGCGCAGGCAGGATCGACCGGATCAAGAAGGGGGTTTTCCAGTGCAGTTTGATTTCCGTCGGATTTAGTATCGTGATGGGACTGGTCAATATTTTTGCAGGGTATCAGCTGGCCGGCCTGTTTGTAGGCAGCGGCGAAACCGGAGTTTTAAGCATGGCCCAGACCTATCTGCAGATCAACGGGGCACTGTACTTTGTGCTGGCGTTGTTATTTATCTTCCGATTTACACTGCAGGGACTCGGAAAAGGATTCATGCCAACCGTGGCGGGGATCATGGAGCTGGTTATGAGGACTTTTGCGGCAATTTTTCTTACGTCCAGTATTGGATTCGCCGGTGCCTGTTGGGCAAGCCCGCTTGCATGGATCGGGGCATGTATCCCGCTTGCGGCAGCTTACTTTGCAACGATGCATAAGCTGTCAAAGAAAAATGCACAAACACAGGTGGAGTATCAGGAGCAGACGGCTTCATAAAATAATTGAACGGGGACAGATGGATATCTATTTATGGGGGAGCTTGTTTGAAGCTCCCCCAGTCTAGTATATTGACACAATCATCTTTGAATGCTTATACTTTTATCCCTCTTCCCATCACATAAACACCAACCAGCATTTCGCCGATGGATACCCCAAAAAGAATTCCCGAAAAGAAGTCTTTTAAATCGGAACCGCCAAGTGTATGTGAGACAGCCAGCAAGGCAATCCCCATTACGACCAGTATAATTCCGTACAGTATATTTTTTTGCTTTTCTAATTCCTGAGTCCTCCGCAGCAGATCCATAATTTGTTCGCTATCATATGTACGGACACTTTTTTTGTCATCATCTTCACCATCCATTAATTCTGCAACTGTAATTTCTAGGGTCTCGCACAGGTTTTTAACAATTGCATAGTCCGGCATACATTTTCCGGTTTCCCATTTGGAAATAGTCTTGTTAGATACACCGAGTATTTCTGCCAGTTGCTCCTGTGTCAGATTTTTTGATTTTCTTTTTCTCGATATGAATCTGCCCGTCGTTAATTGATCCATTTTACTTACCTCCAATTGGTTTATAGCGGTATTATATCCTTTTATTTGCCGGAACCACACCCATTATCGGGAGAATATTGGGGGAATTCAACCGAATTTTATCATATTTCCGGATTTTTCATTTCACAGAAGGTATAAACAGGAATTTATCATGTATGATCGGGGATTGACATATATAGCTTACATATGTAATATTAAAGATATAATCGTGCAGAAAGGCAGGGGAGTTATTTGGCTGACAGGAAAGAAGTTCAGAGGAAGCGGCGCCACAGGAAACGCGGGAGTCAGAAGAAATGGATCGTCCCGGTAAGCATTGTGGTTGTGGCAGTCATCGCGGCAGCAGGTTGTTTTGCTGTGTGGAAGGGATTCGGAGTCAAGGTAGCGCCGGAGGATACGGTAAAGGAATACTTTTCTCTTGTGAAGGAAGGAAAGTATGAAGACATGTATGGCATGCTGAGTGCAGAATCTCAAAAAAAGATTTCCAGGGAGGACTTTATCACCCGTAACCAGAATATTTATGAGGGGATCGAAGCGACGGATATTAAGGTGAAGCTGAAAGGGGAGGCGGAGTATAAGGACGGTAAGAAGGAGGCCTATGTCTCTTATTTGACGGACATGAATACTTCTGCGGATGAGATTTCCTTCGAGAATAAGATGAAGATGGTCAAGGAAGAGAAAGCATATCGGATCGACTGGGACTCTACTCTGATCTTTCCAGCCTTAAAGGACGAGTACAAAGTTCAGATCAGTACAGATCCGGCTGTGCGCGGTTCGATCCTGGATCGGAACGGACAGCTCCTTGCAGGGCAGGGGACCGTATCAGAGGTCGGAATCGTTCCTGGAAAACTGGGGGATAACAAGGAGGAATCTGTGAAGAAGATCGCAGATATCCTGGGAATCACAGCAGATGATATTAACGGAAAATTAGGTGCGTCTTATGTTCAGGATGATTCATTTGTCCCGGTTAAGGAAATTGCAAAGGATAACACTACAGTGGAGGAGCAGCTTCTTAAGATCCCCGGCATCATGATCAATGATAAGGAAGAGCGTGTGTATCCCCTGGGGGCAGCTGCAGGGCATCTGACAGGTTATGTCCAGTCTGTGACGGCGGAGGATCTGGAAAAGCTGAAAGGAAAAGGCTACAGTGAAACCAGCGTGATCGGAAAAGCCGGACTGGAGAGGGCACTGGAGGATGAGATCAGGGCGGTTGACGGCCACAGCATCGATATCGTGGATGCAGCCGGGGTGAAGATCGAGAATCTGGCGTTCAAACCGGCACAAAATGGCAGGGATATCAAGGTGACCATTGATTCCAAGATGCAGAGGACTGCGTATGAACAGTTTTCCTCTGATCCGGGAACTGCCGTCGCTATGAATCCGAAGACCGGGGAGGTGCTGACCCTCGTCAGTACACCGGGATATGACCCGAATGAATTTATCCTGGGAATGTCGGATAAGCGCTGGAATGAACTGAACGATGATAAGAATAAGCCGCTGACGAACCGTTGGTACACGACCTGGGTTCCCGGTTCTACCTTTAAAGCGGTTACTGCGGCGATCGGCGTGGACAGCGGAAAAATAAAGCCAGATGAAAACATGGGCTATGTGGGCTTAAAATGGCAGAAGGATGCAGGCTGGGGCGATTACTTTGTCACGACTCTTACCGATTATGGCCAGGAAGTGAATCTGGAGAATGCACTTGTCTATTCAGATAATATTTATTTTGCCAGAGCATCCCTGGAAATCGGAGAAGAGATCGAGAAGAAGTATTTTAAGGCGATGGGATTCAACGAGGATATTCCGTTTGAGATGGGGATCGTGAGCTCCACATATGACGATGATGATCACATTGACTCGGACATCCAGCTTGCCGATACCGGATACGGACAGGGCCAGCTTCTTGTCAATCCGATCCACATGCTTTCTATGTATACGATGTTTGTAAATGACGGTAATATGATACAGCCTACTATTCTTTACCAGGATAATCCCCAGGGAAAGGTCTGGAAGGAAAACGTGGTTTCTGCCGAGACGGCGGAAATCGTGAGGAATGATCTGGTCCAGGTGATCGAGAATCCATCCGGAACAGGGGCCAAAGCAAAGATTGACGGCCTTATGATGCTGGGAAAGACCGGAACGGCTGAGATCAAGGAAAGCCAGGACGATACCACAGGTGTGGAGCGCGGATGGTTTGTATGTGAGACCGTTGGGGATGTTGAAAAACCTGTAGTTGCTGCGGGAATGGTCGAGGATGTGAAAGACAAAGGCGGGAGCAATTATGTGACAGAGAAGGTGCGCGAGATCGTGGCGGCTTATGAATAGTATAATAGTATAGGTTGTCAAGGGGGAGGGGATACCTCCTCCTTTTTGACAGCAGTCCTGGACGTTACTTTACATTATGTGACTAGGAAGAATCTGGAGGTGATAAATTATGGCAGGCACTTTAGGAATAAGATTAAAAATCGAGTAAGGCATTTTATCAAAATTTTTAAAGGATTATTTGTATAGTTTTAAAATGGGAATTATGTGATATTATATAAAAGTGTGTATTATGGAAAGGATGAATTGAGCAGACAAAATACATGTGCTGGAATCATTACTAAGAACAACCGTAATCAGGGTGGCTGACCTCCTTATCCTACATAGATAAGAGGTGGTGCATATGGATAAAAAGCCGTTTGACTTTAAGGATCTGATGCAATTTGGCAAGTTCCTTATTGCACTGCTGACTTTTATTTATTTAATCTGTAATTAGCACATAGAAAAACCACCCACTACTCTTGACCAGTTCTGGGTGGATTTTCTTAACTAAGAGAAGTCAACTATTACGGTTGTTCTTCTTTATTTTCAGTATAACACGGAAGAAAAAAATGCAAACATATTTTTTAGTTTTGTAGTTTACTGGTTACAATCCTTGGCGAGGTATTTCACGAGCCTAGTATTTGTGGTATAATGCTTTTGTACATGTTGAAGAATTGACACAGGTGAGGTTTAAATGAGAAAATTATTAGAGCAAACCCTTCCTTTCTGGAAGGATCTGACGAAAGCGGAACAGGATGCACTGGCAGAGAGAGTGACGGAAGGTTCCTATAAAAAGGGAACGATGGTTCATTACGGCGGCAGGGAATGTGCAGGGGTACAGATCATCAAAGAAGGCCAGGCGCGGGTCTTTATCACATCACCGGGCGGCGGGGAGATTACGCTGTTTCGCCTGGTGGAGGGAGATGTGAGCATCTTGAGTGCTGCCTGTATGATGAAAGGGCTGGACATAGAACTGGACATGGAGCTTGAGGCGGATTCCGTGATCTGCACGATTCCAAAGGCATTATATAAGGATATCAGTGATCAGAATACAAAAGTGAAGGATTATACTCTGGAGATGATTTCCGAGAAGTTTTCGGATATTATGTGGCTGTTTAATCAGTATGTATTCTCGAATGTGGCCTCCAGACTGGCAGATACAGTTTTGGAGCACAGGGCGCTGGCCGGAGAAGATACATTTCCGATCACACATGATGCGCTGGCTCGTGACATCGGTTCCGCAAGGGAAGTGGTGACCAGGCTTTTGAAGCAGTTCCAGATGGATGGGCTGGTGAAGCTGACCCGTGGACATATTGAGGTATTGGATGCAGGGAAACTGGGTAAAGTATAAAAGAAGACAGATCTGTTTACCAAAAGTCCGGGGACTAGTATAAGCCACACTAAATAACCTTTTGTTTCACTTGGCTAAATTTTCATCTGCTGCGTTGTCGTCAATCAGCGTAGCCACCGCTACGCCTCATTCCTCCGCCTTGCAGGCTGAAAATTTATCCTGCGTGAAACATTAAGGTATTTAGTATAGCTTATACTAGGAACGAATAGATGTAAGATATGGGCTTGGTTTGTGATTTTGTCACAGAAGGATAAAAATATTCTGATATACTGTAAACATACCAGTTAAAACAATTATGAAATTCATATATCAAAGGAGGAAATAAAGATGTCAGTATTAAAGCTTACAACAGAAAATTTTGAGCAGGAAGTATTAAAGTCAGATAAACCGGTTTTGGTTGATTTCTATGCAGATTGGTGCGGACCATGCAAGATGATGGCTCCTGTTATAGATGAGATCGCAGAGGAAAAGGCGGATGTGAAGGTCGGCAAGCTGAATATCGATGAGCAGATGGAGATTGCACGTCAGTACCGCGTAATGAGCATTCCGACTTTTATCGTGTTTAAGAACGGAGAAGCGGTCGGCAGAGATATGGGTGCAAAGCCGAAGAGTGATATTCTTGCCCTGTTTGATAAGTAGGAAAAGAAGGATTGGAAGATATGACAGCCGGCGGGCTTTCTGGAAAGAGAAAGTGCCGGCTGTTTTTGGGTGATGGAATTTTATTTTAACAGATACCGAAGAATGGTCTTGAGCTTACTTTTTTCAGTCCGGTTCGCATTATTCAGGTAGATCTCCCGATGACAGCCTTCAAAACGCTCTAACCCCTGTGCCTGCAAAAACTGATCCATCTTCTCAAATGAGGCAGGTTCGTCATCAAAGGACCCTGCATGCAGGATCTGAACACTGTTCCCATCGGTCATCGCATCAAAGCGGATATCTTCATAGAGCGGATTCGGCTTTTTAATCCGTATCTTTTCTAATGCTTTCTCCACCATTTCTTTTGTAATAAAATCCGGCTGGCGGATCATGATCGTGTATTCTAAGTTTTCTTTTACCAGTTCCGTACCTTCGGCTAACCTCCAGATCCCCTCCAGTGGGTAAACGGTAAAGTCAGATATCACACTTGATGTGGGCGCTGATTTATATCCCATTTTGACAGCATAAGCCAGCGAATATAAGGCACCTACCTTGTCTGAAAATGCGGGATCATTTGGGTTGCCCCTGCCGCTTATCATAATGAATTTCTGTGATGGAACATCCAGTATGACTGGTTTTGTTTTTACTCCGTATAATTCCTTTTCCTGCTTTTTCCATTCGTGTTTCATTTGAACACCTCCTATAAGCCCCATTATACGCTGCATAACATGACATCCAGTGTCAGGTTCTGTATTTTTTCTGCATTTCTTTTAACTTATGTTCGATGCGTTCTCTGATCATCTGGGGCTCTATCACTTCTACATGATCGGCAAAAGAGAAGAGATAGCTGTATAGAATGTCATTGTCAGGCAGATCCGTCTGTACATATAGATTTCCCTGTTCATCTTCTGTTACGTGATCCGAAAATTCATCATACACTCGAAATGCGGCATGTGGATCGAACTTTAATGTCACACGTATGGTTTTCCCGGCTCGGATCTGCTTTTTGATCGTGGGGGGAATCGGATGCGGCTGAAAAGTATCCGGGAGGATTTCCAGTGATTTGATCCTGGTCAGTTTAAAATAGCGATCATCCTTTCTCAAAAGACAATAGCCATATAAATACCAGGCCTTGCTTTTAAATACCAGCTTGTACGGCTGAACACTGCGTGTAGTCATTTTTCCGTCGCTGCCAAAATATTTGATCGATATGACGTTCCTGCTAAAGATCGCGCTTTTGATGGAATGAAAGATATTCTGCTCCGGATTATTCTGGACCCAGTCCGAAAAATCAACTTCGATCCAGCCGGTAGATTTCATTTGAAACAAAGCACCAAGCTTGGTCAGCAGTTCATCAGAATGTCTGCTGCTGTCTGCCGCGGCAATACCCTGTAAGGCGGCCAGTATCTGTTCCTTTTCGGTGTCTGAAAACAGAGATTTATCCAGTGTATAATCCTCAACAAGAAAGATACCCCCATGTTTCCCCTGAGTGGCATAGATGGGAATGCCTGCACTGCTGAGCACATCAATATCACGGTAAATCGTCCGGATGGAGACCTCGAATTTTTCAGAAAGCTCCGGGGCCGTAGTTTTTCCTTTTTCTAAAAGATAGTAGACGATTTTAAATAACCGGCTTTCGTTCATTTTTTTCCCCCCTTTTGGATATTATAGCATTTAAAACTTGACATCAGTATGACAGGTTAACAGAAAAGAGAGAAAAAAATCTTTTTTGCCAGTTTCAAAAAGAAATATTTTACCGTAATAATAGGGAAGAAACTGCCGTGGAACATATAAGAAAATTTTGTTAATATAATAATGAAAAATAATCAGATCATAGGGGTTGTCTGAATACAGGAAAGGTACTGATGATATGAATCGCAGATTATGGGAGATTGTAAAAATACTTTCAGAGGGAGAGTATAGAACATCTGTCTGTCTCGGAAAAAAGCTGGGAGTGAGTGAAAAGACGGTCCGAAAGAGAATCGGTGAACTTAACAAAGAAATTGTAAGTCACGGGGCTTCGGTGATATCAAGGCCCCGGTATGGTTACAGTCTTCAAGTAAGCGACCGAACAGCCTGGGATTGTTTTATGAAAACAGAAGGGATGCAGGATGATGTCATTCCGGAAGATTCAGAGGAGCGGGTTGATTACCTGCTTGCTATGTTTTTGAATCGTGATGTATATCAGAAACTAGAGGATATTAGTGAATTTTTGTATGTCTCGCCAAAAACATTGTCGAATGAAATGAAAAAGGTAGAGTATATACTGACGAAATTTTCACTTTGTCTTGAACGACGTCCGCATTATGGGATACGTATTGCCGGATTGGAATTTAACAAGAGACAGTGCATTCTTCAGCATTTTTTTATCAGGGTAAGACCTTTTGGGGAAATACACGGAGAACAGCAAAAGATGTTGATGAAGATTGCAGACAGACTGAAAGAATTTTCCGCGGAACAAAGGGTCAGATTTTCAGAAATTGCTTTCCAGGATACAGCATTGTATATATATGTGAGTATTACAAGGATGAAAAGAGGTCTGTATATTACGGACATTCAGAGAAGCAGTAATGACAGACGGGAGGAAGAAAGTCTGGCAGAGCGGATTTTCTCTATGTTTGAGAGCGAACTCAAAGATGGGATTACATATGCGGAAATACAATATGCAGGTATTTATATTGCAGGGAAACGTTATATAGGAAACGAGACAGGAGCAGGGAGTAATTTTGTGATGTCTGATAAAACCAATATTCTTGTCACTAAGATACTTGATTCAATTTATGAGACTTACCATGTAGAACTGAGAGATAACCTGAACCTTCGTATCATGCTTAGCCAGCATATGATTCCTATGGGGATTCGACTGAAATATGGAATTGCAATTGAGGACTGGCATGCAGATGAAATACGGGACAAATATGTCTTTTCTTATACAATGGCGCAGCAGGCGGCACGAGTGATAGCAGAAGATTGTGGAAAAGGTGTCTCAGAAAATGAGACAGCCTGTCTTGCCGTATATTTTGAACTGGCGTTGGAAGAGGAAAAATCGAAAGAAAAGAAGAAGAAAAATATCCTTCTCGTCTGCGTCAGTGGGAAAGCAAGTTCAAGAATGCTGATTTATCGTTTGAAAAAGGAGTTTGCGGATTATATAGAGTCGCTCCATGTGTGCGGCATGTATGATTTTGATGATTATGATCTGATGGGGATCGATTTTATTTTTTCAACAGTACCGATCTATAAAAAAGTTCCAGTGCCTGTCATGGAAATACATGATTTTCTCGAGGCGGGGGAGATCATGGATGCCAGACGTCTTTTGGAAGTCGGTGAGTTTGATTTTCTTGATAAATATTATAAGAAGAAATACTTCTACACGGATATTGCTTCCGACAGTAAGGAGGCGGTGATCCATGAAATATGTACTAGAATACAAAGCGATGCAGAGCTGCCGGATGGATTTGAAGAGTCTGTTTTAAGAAGAGAGTCATTTGGTCCTACAGATTTTGGGAATCTTACCGCGATACCTCACCCATGCAGGATCATGACGAAAGAGACGATTGTTGCTGTAGCAATATTGACAAAAGAAATATTGTGGTCTACCCAGAAAGTCAGAGTGGTCATTCTGACATCCTTATCAGAAGAAGATTCAGAAGATGTTCATAAGTTTTATGATGTGACATCAGCGTTTCTTATGAACCGGAATGCGGTTAATAACCTGATCAATACACCTGTATTTGAAAAGTTTCAACAGCTTCTCAGACATACTGACAAGAGCAAAAAGGGATAAATATTTACCGTTATATAGCGGTAAATAAATGGGTGGAAAGACATTGAAAATGAGGATAAGATAGTACCATCAGATATTGATATATCAATTATAGAAATAAGTAAATTAAGTTTTTAGGAGGAAATGAAAATGAGACAGATAGTGCTGTTATGCAACATGGGGATGTCAACAAGCCTGATGGTTAGTAAGATGCGGGAAGCAGCAGAAAACCAGGGATATGAGAGCGAGATCAATGCATACGCTCTCCAGCATGCGGAAGAGATCGCGCCAGAAGCAGATATCCTACTTGTGGGACCGCAGATTGCCTTTGAGATCGACCGTCTGAAGAAGGAATATCCTGACAAAAAAATAGAGGCGATTGAGATGCTGGATTATGGAAGAATGGACGGAGAAAAAGTACTGAACCATGTAAAAGAAGTACTGGGGGATTAAAAAGGATTGAGGAGGGAATTGATATGTCTGAGACAACAGAAAAAAAGAAGTTTAGTGAGCGTCTACAAAGAGGTCTGGGAAAATTTGCCGGTAAAATGGGAGCCAATATTTATGTAACAACGATACGTGACGCAATGCTGGCGTATGTGCCTTTCACGTTCATAGCATCCATTTTTTTGATCCTTGCATGTTTTCCGGTAGAGGGTGTGAATGATTTTGTATCGTCCGTACTTCACTGTGAAACGGCAGTATGGCAGGGAAAACTGCTCTATGTATACAATGCGAGTCTTGCAATTGGAGGACTGCTTGTTTCAATCACTTCATCGCATACAATGGCTGAAAAGCTAAAACTGAACCAGCTCCAGGTGACAGTGACAGCGCTGATTGCATATCTGATTATCACGCCGCTTACTACATCAGAAGCAGGCGATGCGATCGCTCTTACGGCGATCAGTGCACAGTCGATGTTTTGCGCAATACTGACAGGAATCTTTACTGCGAAGATTTACCAGTTTGTGGATGGTAAAAATATTAAAATTAAAATGCCTTCATCGGTCCCGCCGGCAGTATCTGCCCCGTTTGAGTCGCTGATCCCATCACTTTTTTCGATTACAATATTTTGGATTGCGCGTTTAATCTTTGATGCGTTCGGGACAGATGCAGTAGCATTGATCAACAATACTCTTGGTCTGCCGTTGGTTCTTGTAGGTGGTTCTCTGTTTGGAGTGGTTTTTGCTGAAATATTCCAACAGATACTGTGGTTCTTTGGAATCCATGGTACAAGTATTGTAACTGGTGTTATGACCCCTATTTTACAGGTTCTTGAAGATCAGAATAAAAACCTGTCCATGGCAGGAGATCTTCCGGTAAATATTATCGGACAGAGTTATTTCTCGCATTTTGCAGCAATGGGAATTCCGGGAGCGGTTATAGCAGCACTGATCATTGCAAAAAGTAAGCACTACAGAGAAATTGCAAAGATATCTGCAGTGCCATATGTGTTCGGAGTCGGAGAGCCAGCGCTGTTTGGATTTCCGATGATGCTGAATTTCGATCTTCTCATTCCATTTGTTTTAACACCGCCGATCTCAGCAGTAATCTCTTATGTTGCTTTTGCTGCAGGACTGGTGCCGATTCCCACAGGACTGATACAGCTTCCGTGGACAACACCTCCGGTTATAAGTGGTTTGCTTGTCACCGGAAGCATTAGAGGAGCTATTCTGCAGATTGTCCTACTCGCTATTGCCACACTGGTGTGGCTTCCATTCATGAGAAATGCGGACCGCAGAACTTTAGTTTTGGAAGAAGAAAAATAATTATTATCATTTATTAAAGGGAGGGGTTAATTAACAGATAAATTCCCCTTCCTTTCATATAGGAGGAGCAGTTATGAACGGTTATGTAACACTGACAGGAGAGCAGATGCCGGATGTTTTGTTTCCCTTTTTCTGGCAGCACGGTGAAGAGCATAGCATCCTGGGTGAATATATGGAAAAAATCGCCGGATGTGGTATAAAGGGGATATGTATCGAGGCAAGGCCCCATCCTGATTTTGTAGGAGACAGATGGTGGTCTGATATGGACTTTATTGTGCAAAAAGCTAAGAATTTGGGAATGAAGATTTGGGTTCTTGATGATTCACATTTTCCAACAGGATATGCCAATGGAAGGGTCAAAAAGGATTATCCGGAGTATCTGAAATGGTATCTGGATATGAGGCGGTTCGATGTGCAAGGTCCGCTGTTCAGCGCAAGAGTCGATTTTCGGACGCTTGGGAAACGGATTATGCATAAGGAAAGTGAAGGAAAAGTATTAGGAGTTTATCTTGCACAAAGGCAGGAAAAAAAGTACATTTCCGGTGATCCGGTCAAAGCAGAGACATTTGTTTCTATTACAGACCAGATGGATATGGAGACACGGCTTCTGACGCTGGACATTCCTGACGGGGCGTGGAGTATTTTTGTTGTATATCTTACAAGAGAAGGAGGAGAGGAGAATACAAAAGACTATCTGAATCCACTGGTAAAAGAAGCAACACAGGTGCTTATTGATGAAGTTTATGAACCTCATTTCAAGCGGTACGGAGAAGAGTTCGGCAGGACGATTACCGGATTTTTTTCAGATGAGCCTAGATTTGGAAATGCAAGAGGAACTGATGCGAAAATAGGGACGGATATGGCTCTTCCATGGAGGGAAGGCCTGGAAAGGGAACTTGGATTCGAGGAACGGTTTCTTCCACTTTTGTGGATACCTGCTTTAGGTGAAGAGGCTGAGATACGCCGGAAGTATATGGATGTTATCACCAGTATTTATAGCGAGAATTTTACGAATCTAATCGGAACATGGTGCAGAGAACATGGGGTTATCTATACCGGACATACGATAGAAGATAATGGTGCGCATTCCCGTCTTGGGTATGGAACAGGTCATTTTTTTCGTGGACAGAGGGGAATGGATATTGCTGGTATTGACGAGATCGGGGGACAGATCGTACCGGGAATGAATTATCATCATGATTCTTATCGAACTGGCGGGAGCAATGGGGAGTTCTATCATTATGCGCTTGCAAAACTGGCAGCATCTGCGGCACATCTGGAGCCGGAGAAAAAAGGCAGAGCGATGTGTGAGGCATTCGGGCTCTATGGGTGGAATGAGGGACTCAAGATGATGAAATGGATTGCAGACCATCTTCTGGCGCGAGGAATTAATTATTTTGTTCCACATGCGTTTAATCCGAAGGAATTTCCTGACTCGGACTGCCCACCGCACTTTTATGCTCATGGTCATAATCCGCAATTTCGGTATTTTAGCATTTTTGTAAAATATGTCAGCAGGATGGCAGGTCTATTTCGAAAGGGAAAACACCCGGCGAAAGTGGGAATTTATTATCCGGCGGAGACAGAGTGGATGGGCAGGTGTATGCCAGTGGAAAAACCGGCGAGGGTGCTTACTCAAAATCAGATATCCTTCGATATTATCTGTCTGGACTATTTAAAGTCGGCGAATCTTTCACAAAAAAAATATGTAATCAATGGACAGGAATTTTATGTTCTTATTATACCATGGGCAGAGAGATATCCATCAGATCTTTTGGAAGTTATAGAAAGTTTCCGCAAAGAGGGGGTAGATGTCCTGTTTATAAAAGAGGAAGAAAGTGCAGGTAATGAAGGTATTACGCTTGATATGCTTGACAGTGTACTTTCTGATTACAGGGGTGTTATCTGCAGAGAAAAGCAGCCGGAACTCGTGCTTGGTGAATATGAACAGCGCGGAAAAAGATATTATGTTCTTTTTAATGAGAATATAGGAAATTCCATTCATACAAAAATAGTCATACCGGGAGAAGGGAATGTGTATCGATATGATGCGTTCGCGGATAAACTCTATCGGGAAGAGCATGAAACAGAGCTTCATCTTGCGCCATACGAATCAGCCGTGTTTGCTGTAAGTATGGAAGAACTTAAGTGCTATGTTCCGACCAAGAGCGTTAAGAGAATGCTGTGCGGTGGCTGCGAAGGAGAGAGTGGCTGGAGAGAAGAATGCATTCCGGATCAATGGAGCGTACTGTATACGGACAGCTTCTCTTATCCGGTATGGACCAGCAGGGTGCCGGTTAGTCAGCTTCGATGTATCCAGGAGGTAGAAGGCTGGGAGGATAAAACCGGAACTCTCTGCTATGAAACAGTCATACATGCTTCTGAAGCTTCGGAAATGATTCTTGATCTTGGAAACGTCTATGAGACGGCAGAAGTATTTGTCAATGGTGTCTCAGCAGGTGTACGGCTGTGTGGGCCATATAGATTTGAACTGACGGGTTTGCTGAAAGACGGAGAAAACAAACTTGCAGTTGAAGTGACGAATACACTCGGAACTGCGGTAAGAGATGCAATCAGCAGTTATCAGGCAATCGAGCCTTTCGGTATACTAGGACCAGTGAGGCTGTATATATATGAGAACTAAAAATAACGATTTTTATTTGGAGGAACAGAATATGACAGAAGAACTTATAGGAAAAATTTTTGAAATGATCAGTTCTGCGGGCACTGCCAGAAGTAAATATATCCAGGCTGTCAGTAAAGCAAAAGAAGGATTGTTCGCAGAAGCGCAAGAGCTTATTACGGAAGGTGGAAAATGTTTTCTTGCTGCGCATAATATACATGCAGAGATGCTGGCAGACGAGTCAGCAAAGATAGAAGCAAACGGAAAAGACTCAACAGTCAGTTTAATCCTTGTACATGCAGAGGATCAGATGATGAGCGCAGAGACATTCCGCCTTATCTCGCAGGAGTTGATTGATGTTTATCAAAAAATGGGTGATAAATAAGAAAAAAGAGTGGGAGAGCATATATGGGTGAGATGCAATATTCTAATTGGATATGGACGCAAAACGAACGGATTGAAAGTACAGAATCCCCGGTTATTGTTCTGTTTCGCAAAAAAATAAATCTTATGGCGGTACCAGTCTCGGCATATATAGAAATATCAGCTGACTCACGCTACAAATTATATATTAACGACAGGCTGGCTGAGGTTGGTCCGAGTAAGGGAGATCACCAAATCTGGTTTCAGGATGAACTGGATATCACTTCCTTTTTGAAAAAAGGAACGAATGTGATCGCAGTAGAAGTTTTGCGTTTTCCACAGAATCCGTTCAAGGGCAACCAGAGTGTGATGACAACCTCTTTTCCGGGAATGTATTTCCGAGGAAAATGTGTGGATTCAGAGGAGAAGGAATATCATATATCTGCAGACTCTACATGGAAATGTATCCTGGATAAAAGAAAAAAAGTGATGGCAGAGAGCGATGGATTTGCACCTCTGCACTTTTATGAAGAGGTCTTTGAGGATTCGGGGATATCCGGGTGGAAAACGGCAGAGTATGATGACAGTGCATGGGACGAGGCAGTACCCTATCTGGAGCGCAGCATACGAAAAGCGGTCAGTCCTGGAAACCTCAACAGCCGGACAATCCCTTTTATGTATAGACAATCCCGGAGGTTTGACCGGATTCAAAGACTGGTATGTGGAGAGGCTGGGATAGAAAAGTGGGAGGGATTTCTGGCAGGCAGAGATACCATTACGTTAAATCCAGGTACAGAAGCAATTGTAGAGATAGATGCCGGGGAAGAGATGACAGGATATTTAAAATTGATTGTTTCAGGAGGAAAAGACTCCAGAATAGAGATTCTTCAGTCAGAGTCATATGTCCGGTATATAGAAGGAAATGTGAGTCAGAATCAGCCTGGGGTGCCGTTAAAAAAAAATCGCACAGACAGTATAAACGGTCATTTAGAGGGGTATGTGGATATCTACTGTCCTTCCGGCAAAACAGTAGAAGAGAGACAGGTCTTTGAGCCTTTCTGGTTCCGAACTTTTCGATTTATAAGACTTCATATCATATGTCACGAAGTTCCCCTTGTTTTACATGAATTTACTTATGAAGAGACGGGTTATCCGCTTGAGGTTTGTTCTTATGTGAAGACTTCTGACTCGTCCCTTGGTGATATCTGGGATATTAGTGAAAGAACACTAAAGCGTTGTATGCATGAGACTTATGAAGACTGTCCTTTTTACGAACAGCTTCAGTATGTGATGGATTCCAGATCACAGATACTGTATACCTATGCTGTAGCGGCAGACGATCGTCTTGCAAGAAAATGTATGGATGATTTCAGACGGTCCCAGAGATATGACGGACTGCTTTGCAGCGCATATCCTAATACAAAACCTAATGTGATACCGGGATTTTCAATTTATTATATCCTGATGCTGCATGACCATATGATGTACTTTGGAGACAGAGAGCTTATCCGCAGACATATGCCGGCAGTAGAAAATATTCTATACTATTTTGACAGCTGCCTGACGGAGAAAGGATTTGTAGGAAAAATAGGAGATGTTCATGGAAAAGATAGATTTTGGTCTTTTATCGACTGGGTGCCGGAGTGGATATCCGGAGTACCGAATGCGGCTGCTACGGGAAATATTACGATGGAAAGTTTACTATATCTGATGGGGCTTAAAGCGGCGGGAGACCTTGCGGAATTTATCGGGAGAAAAGAAGCTGCCGAAGAATATTGGGAAAGAGGTGTTTTACTTAGGAATGCTGTGCGGAAGCACTGCATGGGAGAAAACGGCATGATAAAAGACGGAGCAGAGTGTGACGAATACAGCCAGCACTGCCAGGTATTTGGAATACTTTCGGGCACTCTTTCCAGAGAAGAGGGCAAAAAAAATCTACTCGAAACAGTGAGGGAAAGAGAAAAGTACCCACAGTGTACAGTCTCCATGGCGCTTTATCTTTTCCGTGCGTTAGAAGAGACGGGGCTGTATGAGTATACAGATGTTTATTGGGAACCGTGGCGCAGGATGATAAGGAACAATATGACAACTTGTGCGGAATCAGATGAAACGCCGAGAAGTGAGTGTCATGCATGGGGAGCACTCGCCCTCTATGAGCTGCCGTCGGTGGTATTAGGCGTAAAACCAGCGGCTCCGGGATATGGGAAGGTCAGGATCCGTCCGGTGCCTGGATATCTCAAATGGGCACAAGGATACGTGATTACACCGAGAGGTACAGTGAAGGTGTCATGGAGAATCATTGAAAGGAAAATACATATAGACTATCTTCTGCCTGAAGGTCTGGCGATAGAAGAGGAGGAATGCATATGACAGAACAGATATTTCCCAAAGATTTTTTATGGGGCGGAGCAGTAGCAGCTAATCAGTGCGAAGGAGCATATCTGGAAGATGGAAAAGGGCTGTCTATTCAGGATGTACTGCCGCAGGGGATTCGGGGAGAAAGAACGTCAAAGCCTGCGGAAAATAACTTAAAGCTGATAGGAATTGATTTTTATCACAGATATAAAGAAGATATCAGACTATTTGCAGAAATGGGGTTTAAGGTATTTCGGACTTCGATCGCATGGAGCCGCATTTTTCCAAAAGGAGATGAAGAGATGCCGAATGAAGCGGGGCTTAAGTTTTACGATAATCTGTTTGATGAATGTCTGAAATACGGAATCAAACCGCTTGTCACACTCTCACATTACGAGACACCGCTTTATTTATCCGAGACATATGATGGCTGGATGGATCGAAGGTTGATCGGGTTCTATGAACGTTATGTGCGCACTGTCTTTACAAGATACCGATCGAAAGTGAAATATTGGCTCACATTCAATGAGATCAATTCCATTCTAAATTCACCATTTATGAGCGGAGGAATCAATACACCAAAGGATCAGTTAACAGAGACACAGCTTTATCAGGCGATCCACCATGAGCTTGTTGCAAGCGCTCTTGCAACACGTATTGCCCATGAGATTGATCCGGAATTAAAGGTGGGATGCATGATCCTGAGCAGACCGGTCTATCCACTCACGCCTGATCCAAATGATGTGATACATGTGATGGAAGAAGAACATAGACATTCAATATTCACAGATGTGCATGTCAGAGGAGAATATCCGGGATATGCAAAACGCTATTTCCGGGAATATGGAATCAGGATCAATATAACAGAAGAGGACAGAAGGATTCTAAAAAACACAGTGGACTTTATAGCTTTTAGCTACTATTCAAGCTCCTGCGCTTCTGCTGATCCTAAAAAAGGGATTCAAAGAACAGGAAATCTGCTTGCAGGAGCAACGAATCCAACATTAAAAGCAACTGAATGGGGATGGCAGATCGACCCTCAGGGACTACGCTACGTGCTCAATCAGTTCTGGGACAAATATCAAAAGCCGCTTTTTGTAGTAGAAAACGGTCTGGGGGCAGTAGATGAACTCGTAGAGGATGAATCCGGAAACAAAACGGTAGATGACAATTATCGCATTGAATATCTTCGGGAGCATATCAGACAGATGAGGGAAGCTGTAAAAGACGGAGTAGAACTGATTGGATATACAGCGTGGGGATGTGTTGATCTTGTCAGCGCATCTACTGCTGAGCTTCGGAAACGATATGGCTTTATATATGTGGACCGGAACGATGATGGGAGCGGAACACTGGAAAGATATAGAAAAAAGAGTTTTTACTGGTATAAAAAAGTAATTGAGAGTAATGGAGAGGTGTTATAGAAAATAGGCTATGGAGGTAGAAAAATGACTAAATATGAATTTCCGGAAAACTTTTTGTGGGGAGTTGCTACAGCGGCAGCACAGGTAGAAGGAGCAGCGTATGAAGATGGAAGGGGGCCGTCCATATGGGATGCATTCAGCCATATACCAGGGAAAATATTAAATGGCGATCTGCCAGATGTAGGATGTGACCAGTATCACCTATATGAAGATGATGTCAGACAAATGAAAAAGCTGGGGATAAAAAGTTACCGTTTTTCTTTTTCCTGGTCGAGAATACTTCCAGAGGGAACAGGAAAGGTCAATGAAGCAGGGATTGATTATTACAGAAGACTGATCTCCTGTCTGAAAGAAAATGGGATCGTTCCAAATGCTACGATGTATCACTGGGATCTGCCATATGCACTTCAGATTCAAGGGGGATTTGGGAATCGAAATATTATAAAATGGTTTTTGGAGTATGCGGAGGTACTCTTAGATAACTTTGGAAATGATGTGGATATCTGGGCGACATTCAATGAACCAATCGCGGTCTACGTTGGACATGCAAATGGTTTTTTTGCGCCCGGACTGAAAGACGAAAAATATGCGAGACAGTGTATCCATAATCTTATGGTATGTCATGGAGAGACAGTGAAATTGTTCCGGGGAAAGCATCTGAATCATGCGAAAATTGGTATTGTGGTCGATGTATGGCCTCACAAACCGGCGCATCCAGGCAGGGAAAATGATGAACAGATGGCACTTTATAAAAATGAAATTACGGGTTATGGCATGTTTCTTCACCCGCTCTTTTTAGGAGGCTATTCAGAAATTCTTATGAAATATATGCAGGAGAATGATCTAATGCCACAGATAGAAAAAGGTGATTACGAGACAATATGTCAGAAAGTTGATTTTTATGGGTTGAATTTCTATAATGGATTGATCGATGATGCAGAGAAGCCGGAAAAGAAGCGCTCCCAAGATAAGAAAGGTGGTAACTTTCAGGATCGAAGAGAATATCACCAGGAAGCACTGTATGATGTTCTGCATATGCTCGTTGAAAAATATAAGATTCACGTTCCGATTTATCTGACAGAAAACGGATACTGCACAGAGGGTGAAACAGATTTGGAAATCATACTGGATGATCAGAAACGGATTGAGTATATTGAAAAAATTTTATATTGGCTTTATCGTGCCATCAAAGACGGAATTGATGTCAGAGGATATTATGTCTGGTCTCTTTTAGACAATTTTGAGTGGTCTGGTGGATTCTACAAACGATTTGGTCTGCTCTATACGGATTATGAGACGCGTAAACGTATTCCTAAAAAAAGTGCGGGATGGTATGCAAAAGTGATTGCAGATAATGGAATTGAGACAGACAAGTTCAATTGAAAGGGAGGATGCTATGAAAGCGGGTGTAGTTGGGACTGGTATGATCAGCGATATCTATCTGGAAAATATGACAGAAAAATTCACCAATCTTGAAGTCGTGTCCTGCTGTGCAAGGCATATAGAACATGCAGAACAAAAGGCAGAGCAATATGGAATAAAAGCATGCACCTATGAAGAAATGCTTGCAGATCCAGAGATAGAAATTGTGGTTGTTCTTACAGGGATAAAACAGCATTATAGCGTAATACGCGCTGCATTACTCCAGGGAAAACATGTGTTTACTGAAAAAACAATGGCGCAGGAACTCTGGCAGGCAAAAGAATTGTCTGAACTGGCAGAACACAAGGGGCTTTATCTGTGTTCAGCACCAGAGACATTTCTAGGTTCAGCTCTGCAAACTGCACGCCGGGCTATTGACGAGGGAATGCTCGGAGATATCTACTCGTTTTCGATATCCGCTAATAGGGATCTGGATTGTCTGGCTGCAATGGCGGGATACTTAAGACAGCCCGGAGGAGGTATATGTCAGGACTACGGTGTTTATTATCTTACTGCACTGTGCAGCCTGCTGGGAGGCATAAATGAGATTAGTGCTATTTCCAGAAATAACAGACCGGTCCGTACAAACACTTATCCAAAATCATCAGGATATGGACAGGAATATTTCTATCAAAACGAGAGCCAGATTGCGGCAATCATCTCTATGAGAACAGGCGTGGCAGGTACTTTTTCTATTCAAGGTGATACGAATTTTGTAGATCTTGCAAACTTTGTCATATATGGGACAAAGGGGGTACTTAAATTAGGTGATGCGAACCGGTTTGGAGGAGAGATTACATTTATTCCTACTATGTATGGAATCGAAAAGGATAAGCGTATACAGATACTTGAACCTGTGTCAGAGTTCAGCGAAAACAACAGAGGAATCGGAGTAGCAGAGATGGCAGAGGCCATTAAAAAAGGTAAAAAGAGTAGACTTGATCATAGTTTTGCTTATCATATTTTTGAGGTGATAGATGCAATCAACAGGTGTGGGGAAAAGGGGGGACGTCAAAAAATTATATCGGGATGTGTTCGTCCGGAACCATTCTCAGCGTTAAGAGTTTGATTATAATTTATTGGCAGGCGATTACCTCATAGCAGTCAGCACTGCTATGAGGTAACGGTGCAATAGATTTGAAAATATCTTCCAGTGCTATTCTATTACTCCATATAAGAAAGCATTTAGAATATTCTGTGGGGCATCATAATAAAAACTGCTGTTATAATCATCGATTTTGTCGCTGACAAAAGAATGATAGGCGGCAAACAATGCATCAATGATATCCATCTCTTTTTCCTGGGCAATTCCAAGGATCAGACGTTTATAAACCTTGCTGATATCCCAGTGGCTCGGGATCACATACTTCGCAGAAGAGATATTATCAAAAGTACCGTTTTTAATTCCGGCGGATTCTATAAAATCGTCGCTGACCACCCAAGGGCATTTACTACATCTGATCTTTTGTTCTTTGTTTTCCACGAAATGTATTCGATCAGACTGCAGGTGAAAAAAAGGACATTTTCCTTTTGTGGTTCTCCTCCCAGCATTTAGGCCCCTCCTCAAAAGATAAAAAATCCAGGTCTTTTTTTGTCCCTTATACTAGTGTTTATTTTACCTCAAATCTCCAGGAAAGGAAAGTGTAATAATTCAGCCATGCAGGCTCGACCGCATGGCTGAATCGTTACCGGAATTTTTGGCACACGTATAACATTTATAGGTTCACGATCTGTGTTGCGATCTTTTCCTGAAATGCCTCATCATGCTCCACGAAAAGCATTGTGGGCTGATATTTTAGCAGAAGGTTTTCGATCTGCATCCTTGAGAACACATCCACGAAGTTCAGCGGCTCATCCCAGATAAACAGGTGTGCGGGCTCACACAGGCTTTTGGCGATCAGAACCTTCTTTTTCTGGCCTTCGCTGTATTCCTCTATTTTCTTCTCGAACTGTACCCGGTCAAAATCGAGTTTCCGAAGGAGTGCCTTAAAAATGGTTTCATCCAGCTCATATTCTCTGGCAAACTTAGTGAGGCTGCCTTTCAGCCAGGAAGTATCCTGGGAGATATAGGAGATCCTGACCCCGCTGCCCAGATGAAAACTGCCGGTATAGGGGATCTTTTCACCGAGGATCAGTTTGATCAGACTTGTCTTGCCGCAGCCGTTTTTCCCACGCAGGCAGACGCGGCTGCCCCTTCGCACAGAAAAACTGAGTTTCTCAAATACTGGCGTTTTCCCGTAGGAGATTCCCACATCCTCCATAGACAGGATCAGATCCGTGTGATAAGTGAGCGGATTCAGTTTCAGTTCGTCCATAGTCTCAATATTTTTCAGCAGCGTCTCCTTCTCAGCGATCGCATTCTGCTGACGTTTCTGGGTGGACTTGGAACGTTTCATCATCTTGGCGGCCTGATGGCCGATATGTCCCCGGTCCGGGCGGAGGCCTGCCACACGCTGTCCGATTTTTGTGCTCTCCACCTTATCTGACCACCGCTCAGTCCTTTTGGCGGCCTCTTCTAAACGGCGGATGTCAGTTTTTAGCTGGGCATTGCGCTCCATTTCCATCTGATCCATGGCCTCTTTATTTGCAAACCAGGAGGAGAAGGTCCCTTTTTGTATTTCGATATTGGTCTTATTGATGGACAGCACATGGTCGATGCATTTGTCCAAAAAAGTACGGTCGTGTGAGACCAGGATGAATCCCTTCTTGGAATTCAGATACCGGGCCACCTTCTCGCGGGCATTGACATCCAGATGGTTCGTCGGCTCATCGATCAGTAAAAATGCATTTTCCTTCAGGAAGAGGGCGGCAAGCAGAACCTTGGTACGCTCACCGTTGCTGAGAGTGGAAAAAGGGCGGTACAGAAGTTCCGGGTCCGTATCCATCAGATTCAGTTCCTTAAAAATCTGCCAGGTCTCGGCATGAGGATTGACTGATTCCACGATATTTAGTGTCAGATCATCCGGATTTTCTACCGGATACGGGAAATACTCGAAGTCCACACTGGCCGAAATGGTCCCGCTGTACTCATATTTCCCTAAGAGGAGATTCAGAAACGTAGTCTTCCCGCGCCCGTTTCTCCCGATAAAGCCTAATTTCCAGTCCGTATCGATCTGGAAAGATACATGTTCAAAAATATAATCAAAACTGCTGTCATAAGCAAAGGTTAAATCCGCTACCTGGATTCTTGACATATAGCATACCTCCTTGTCTGTCTTTTGGTGTGTAATAAGTCCTGTGACAGGCACAATAAAAGCCGCAGAAAAGTTAATTCCTGCGGCTTCTTATTACACATCTTTTATCATCCTGCTTAGGATAAGTGCGCGCCAAAAAAATCAGACACCCGCACATGAGGCAAGATCATAACAGTATATGTCAAGAAAAGAGGATGAACCTTCCTGCGATCGCACAACAAAAAAACGGACAGAGTCCTTTCGTCAGTCTGTTTTGTTATGCGGTTATAATTAGCAGGATAAATTCCTCATCTTTTCATCTCCAATCTATTCATTCTGTTGATATATTAGCAGATAAAAAACTGGAAGTCAATGAGGGATTTTTAAATTTGAGGAAGTGTGATAAAATAGGGAGAAATGCAAAAGGGTCAGACCCCTTTGCACGTGGTTGTTAAATATTTGTCAGGAGGTTCGCATGTCATTACAGTTTATTTTCGGGAATTCCGGTTCGGGAAAGTCCCATTATTTATATCAGACGGTGATCGGGGAATCGATGAAGCATCCGGATCTTAATTACCTTGTGCTTGTGCCGGAGCAGTTTACGATGCAGACGCAGAAGGACTTGTGCATGATGCATCCGAAGCACGGGATCATGAACATTGATGTGTTAAGCTTCGGGAGGCTTGCGCACCGGATCTTTGAGGAGACCGGAGGAGATACGAAGCGGGTCCTGGATGACGAGGGTAAGAATCTGATCCTGCGCAAGATCGCGGGGGATTATGAGGAGGATCTAAAGGTCCTGCGTGGAAATCTCAAGAAGCAGGGGTATATCAGCGAGGTGAAGTCCGTGATCTCGGAGTTCACCCAGTATGGGATCGGCTTCGAGAAGCTGGACGAGTTCATGGAGGAGCTAGAGCCGGAGAGTTACCTTCATTATAAGCTGATGGATATCCGCAAGGTCTACGAAGGCTTTGAAAATTATCTGGCGGACAAATACATCACGAAGGAGGAGCTTCTGGATGTTTTAAGCGCCGCAGTGCCAAAGTCTGCTCTTTTGAAAAAAAGTGTGGTCGTACTGGACGGTTTTACCGGGTTCACTCCGGTGCAGAATCAGCTGCTGGGGGAATTGATGCGCGCCTGCCAAAAGGTCATGATTACGGCGGTCATGGACGAAAGGGAGGACCCTTATGTCTATCAGCACCCCTATCAGCTTTTTGCGCTGAGCAAGCAGATGGTCACCAGTCTGGTGAAGATCGCGAAGGAGTGCCGGGTGGAGATCGAGGACGCAGTCTGCCTGTATAAAAGGCCTTTTTACCGTTTTAGAGAAAATGAGGTGCTGGGCTTTCTGGAATCGGAGCTGTTCCGTTATTCCAAGAGACAGTATGAAAAGGAACAGGATGCTCTGTCGGTACATGCAGCCAGGAACCCGAAGAAGGAGGCGGAGTTTGTGGCTTCTAAGATCCGGTATCTGGTGCGGGAGAAGGGACTGCGTTACCGGGATATCGCGGTCATTTCAAGCGACCTGAATGCCTATGCTGTCCACATGGAAAAAGCCTGTGATACCTATGGGATCCCTGTTTTTATGGACAACAAGAAGAGTATCCTTCTGAATGCATTTGTGGAATATCTAAGGAGCCTTCTTGCCATGGCAGAGCAGAATTTTTCTTACGAGAGTGTCTTTCGTTTCCTGCGCACGGGAATGACCGGGTTTACCCGTGATGAGGTGGACAAGATGGAGAACTATGTTCTGGCGCTGGGACTGAAAGGCTATAAGAAATGGCAGGGCGCCTGGGTGCGGCGCACAACCGGGGTGGAAGAGGAAGAACTCGCTGTACTGAACGGACTTCGGGTGCGGTTTGTGGAAAATATCGATGCACTGATGTTTGTGCTTAAGCAGCGTTCGAAGACGGTAAAGGACATTACCCTGGCTGTCTATGAGTATCTTGCAGGGCAGCAGTGCCAGGTGCGTCTGAAAGAAATGGAAGAGCAGTTTCAGGCCGAGGGCGAGCTGGCCCTGGCAAAAGAGTATGCTCAGGTGTACCGGATCGTGATCGAATTGTTTGATAAATTCGTAGAATTACTTGGCGAGGAAAAGATTTCCCTGAAAGAATACTGTGAGCTCTTAGATGCCGGGCTGGAGGAGGCTAAGGTCGGCGTCATCCCGCCGAGTCTGGACCAGGTGGTCGTCGGGGATGTGGAGAGAACCCGCCTCAAGGATATAAAAGCCCTGTTTTTTGTGGGGGCAAACGATACCCTCCTTCCGGGAAAATTAGGACAGGGGGGGCTTCTGTCCGAACGGGACAGAGAGCATTTTACGAAACAGAAGATCGCGCTCTCTCCGGGATCTAAGGAGAAGACTTATATTCAGAAGTTTTACCTTTATATGAACCTGACGAAGCCGACCCATTATCTGGTACTTTCTTTCAGCAAGGTTTCCGCGGACGGGAAAAGTCTGCGCCCGGCTTATCTGGTGCAGGATATCCGGCGGCTGTTCCCTCTGCTTAAGATCGTGGATGAGGAGCAGATTGGTATTACAGGACAGGAATTGACGAAAAAGACGGCTATGGAATATCTGATCGACGGCCTGCGCAGCCGCGCTATGGGACTGTCTGATGAGTGGAAGGAATTATTTTCCTGGTATGTGAAAGATCAGAAGCAAAACTCTCTTGGGGAGAAGATGCTGGATGCGGCCTTCTTTCGGAAAGAGCCGGACCGTCTGACAAAAGAGGCGGCCAGACTGATGTATGGAGATGCCTCCAGATTCAGTGTCACCAGGCTGGAGAGGTTTGCATCCTGCGCATATGCTCACTTTTTGACTTATGGACTGCGCCTTTCGGAGCGGGAGCAGTACCAGTTTGAGGCGATGGACTTAGGAAATATCGCCCATCAGTCCATGGAGCGTTTTGCTAAGAAGGCCGATATCAATCAGATCTCATGGACCGAGATGGGGGAGGAGATGCGCACGCAGCTGATCGAGGAGAGCGTGGAGGAAAGTATCGTAGACTATGGAAATACGGTTCTGTTCAGCAGTGCGCGCAATGAATATATGGTCACCAGGATCAAAAAGCTGATCCACCGCTCGGTATGGGCGTTGACGGAGCAGCTTAGAAAGGGTGATTTTGTGCCGAGCGGATATGAGATGAAGTTCGGCAGCGGGAAGATTGACCGGATCGACACCTGTGAGGATGAGAACAAGGTATATGTGAAGGTCACGGATTACAAGACCGGGGCGAAAAGCTTTGACATCACCTCGTTTTATCACGGTCTGCAGATGCAGCTTCCGGTCTATCTGAATGCGGCGCTGGATATTGAACAGAGACGGCATCCTGATCAGGAGATCCTTCCGGCGGGGATCTTTTATTACCGCATGAAGGATCCGATTGTGGATAAAGAGAAGAACGAAGCTCTTCTGGAGGAAAAACTTTTAAAAGAGCTAAAGCTGGACGGGCTTGTGAATGCAGATGAGGCTGTGATCGGACATCTGGAAAAGGACCTGACCGGGAATTCTAACTTTATCCCGGTAGGGAAAAATAAGGACGGCAGTCTGAGCCGTTATTCCAAGGTTCTAGCACCGGACGAATTTCACACGCTTCTGGAATATACGAAACGCAAGGAACAGGAGCTAAAACAGCGCATCCTGGACGGAGAGGCTCATGCAAGGCCTTTTGAAATGGGAAACAGTACAGGCTGTGACTTCTGTGATTTCCGGGATATCTGCGGTTTCGAGCCGGGACTTGAGGGATATGAATATCAGAGTCTGGAAAAATTGAGTAAGGAGGAAGTTGTGGAGAAGATGAAGGAGGTGCAGGACAATGGGCGTTAAGTGGACAAAAGAGCAGCAGAAAGTCATCGACCTGAGAAACCGGAATATCCTGGTCTCGGCGGCAGCAGGTTCCGGAAAGACTGCGGTCCTGGTAGAGAGGATCATCCAGATGCTGACAGACTCAGAGCACCCGGTGGATGTGGACCGTCTCCTGATCGTGACGTTTACAGAGGCGGCAGCGGCAGAAATGAAGGAGCGTATCCGGGAAGCCATTGAGAAGTCACTGGAAGAGCAGCCTGAGAATGTTCATCTGCAGCGGCAGGCAACCCTGATCCACAGTGCACAGATCACCACCATCCACAGCTTCTGTCTGTCCGTGATCCGGGATCATTTTCATGTGCTGGATATTGATCCGGGATTTCGGATCGCGGAGGAGGGAGAACTTAAGCTCCTAAAACAGGATGTTTTAGACGAATTATTGGAAGCATGCTATATAAATGGAGATGTGCCCTTCCTGGAATTTGTGGAAAAGTTTGGCGCGGGCCGCAATGATAAGAAGATGGAGGACGTGATCCTCAAGCTGTATGAATATTCCCGGAGTTATCCACAGCCGGATGCGTGGCTCGATGAGTGTGCACAAAGTTACAAAAGCGAGGATGGCGGGGCAGAGCCTGAGTTCGGGGAGTCCGCCTGCATGAAGCGGGTGAAGGAACTGGTCCACCAGAAAGCGGCGGATATGCTTACGATCCTGGAAGAGGCCCTGGCGGTCTGCGACCTTCCGGACGGCCCGTATATGTATGGCGATATGCTGGAGACAGATATGGAAGTTGTTTCCAGGATCGCAAAGGCAGAGTCGTTTGAAGCGATGTATCAGGCTGCGCTTGGGGCTTCGTGGAAACGGCTCTCTGCGAAGAAGGATGAGACCGTGGATGTGGATAAAAGGGACCGCGTCAAGACTCTGCGTGAAAAAGTCAAGAAAATGATGAAAGACTTAACCGGGATGTATTTCTATGAGGAGCCGGAAGAGATCCTTAAGGATATGGAGGCTGCCGCGGGTACAATGGAGGTGCTGACCGGACTTGTCAAACAGTTTGCAAGGGATTTTTCGGAGAAAAAGCAGAGCAAAAATATGATCGACTTTAACGATATGGAGCAGTTTGCTCTAAGGATCCTGACCGTGGAGGAAGAGGGACGGCTGGTTCCGTCTCCTGTTGCCAGAGAATATCAGGAACAGTTCGCAGAAGTTATGATCGATGAGTATCAGGACAGCAACCTGATCCAGGAGGCAATACTGACCAGCGTGTCTACAGTAAGCAGAGGGAAGTATAATATTTTCATGGTGGGGGATGTGAAACAGAGCATCTACCGTTTCCGGCTTTCCAGGCCTGAGCTGTTCATGGAGAAATACGATACCTACAGCCAGGAGGACAGCGAAAAACAGCGCATCGACCTGCATAAAAACTTCCGAAGCAGAAAAGAGGTGCTAAGCAGTGTCAACTTTATTTTCGAACATATTATGAGAAAAGAACTGGGCGGTATCCTCTATGATGAGCAGGCGGCTTTATACCCCGGGGCGGCTTATGAGCCTCAGGTGGACGGGACAGGCCGTTCCATCAACCAGGCGGAGCTGCTTTTGGTGGATACATCGTCAGCCAGGGAAGAGGATGCCAATAGCACAGAGGATGCCGGTGGCACAGATGATTCCGCGGAAAGCGGGCTTACTTCCGGGAAAATGAGGACCGGGAAGGAGCTGGAGGCCAAGGCGGTCGCAAAGCGGATCAAAGAGCTGCTGGCGGCCGGGCGCGTCTTAGATAAGGCGACGGGAAAATACCGCGCTCCCCAGTATAAAGATATCGTCATTCTGACCCGGAGCATCAAGGGCTGGGCGGATACCTTTGCAGAGGTGCTGGGAGAGGAAGGAATTCCCGCGTACGCAGGCAGCCAGGAGGGATATTTTGAGACTTACGAGGTGAGTATCCTGCTGGATTATCTGCGTATCCTGGACAATTTCAGGCAGGAGCTGCCGCTGACGGCAGTGCTGACCTCACCGTTTGCGGGGCTGAACGCGCAGGAGCTCGCCGAGATCAGGAATACATTCCCTGAGATTCCATTTTATGAGGCAGTAAGTCAGTATGCATATTTAGATGGAGAAGAACAGAATGCAGAACTCAATGCTAAGATCTGTACGCAGCTGCAGCAATTCCTTTCCACGCTCCGGCATTTTCGTAAGATGGTCCCCTATACAGCCATCCATGATCTGCTCTGGTATATTATAGAAGAAACAGGTTACGGCATTTACATCGCATCCATGCCGGGAGGCGCACAGCGCATGGCAAATGTGGAGATGCTGGTGGAAAAAGCATCCGCGTTTGAGGGAACCAGTTATAAAGGATTATTTAACTTTGTGCGTTATATAGAACAGCTCCGGAAATACGATGTGGATTACGGTGAGGCCAATATCGCGGATGAACAGTCTGATACGGTCCGCATCATGACGATCCACAAAAGTAAAGGGCTGGAGTTCCCTATCGTCTTTGTGGCGGGGATGGGAAAACAGTTCAATACCCAGGATACAAAGGGCAGTCTGGTCATCCACCCGGAGTGGGGTGTGGGAATCGATTCCATCGACCTGGAAAAAAGGACAAAGATCCCGACGATCCTGAAAAAAGTGATCCAGGAGGAGATTACGAGAGAAAATCTGGGTGAGGAGCTTCGTGTGCTTTACGTTGCACTGACCAGGGCTAAGGAAAAACTGATCATGACAGGACAGCTTGCCAATGCTCAGACAGTGCTGGAACAGTATGCCGCACAAGATGTCCCCGGAAAAAAAGGAACGGCAGAACCTCTTCCTTATCATATCCTGGCAGGGGCGAGAAGCTATCTGGACTGGGTGCTGCCGCTCATTCCAAGGATCACAGAAGAGATCCCTTTAGAGGTTCGTATCGAAGATGTCTGGAATCTGGCGGCCAATGAGAGCGCGGACAGGAAAGCGGAGGCCATCGCAAGGGATGTGTTAGAGCACTGGGATACGAAGCAAATCCACCACGAGCAGCTTGGCAGACAGCTTAAGGAACAGCTGGGATACACATATCCCTACGAGCAGGAAGGAAAGCTGAAACTGAAATTTACCGTTTCCGAGTTAAAGAAACGGGCCTATCTGGAAGAAGAATCAGGCGAAGAAATGTATGAAGAGCCGGAGGTAGTCCCGCTTCTGCCCGAATTTCTGAAAGAAGAGACGGCTCTTACCGGAGCTTCCCGGGGAAGTGCATACCATAAACTGTTGGAACTTCTGGATTTCACCAGAGAGTACACAGAGGAAACACTACGATCGGAGATCAAACGACTCGAAGACGAAGGCCGCCTGGCCCACGACATGGCAGAGTCCATCCGTCCCCGGGACATTCTCGCATTCTTATCTGGCCCAAGCGGAATAAGGATGCACATGGCAGCACAGAAAAACCTGCTTAAAAAAGAACAGCCCTTCGTTCTCGGTGTGGATGCGAAAGAAATCTACCCGGAAGAACTAAGCGGTGAGACCATTCTGGTGCAGGGAATCATAGACGTCTACTTCGAGGAAAACGGAGAATTAGTGGTCCTGGACTACAAGACCGACCATGTGCGCACCCCGGCAGAGCTCAAAGAAAAATACCATGCCCAGCTCGACTATTATGCCCAGGCCTTAGAGCAGCTGCTGGATAAAAAAGTGAAAGAAAAAATCATCTATTCCTTCACCTTAAAACAAGAAATTACAGTATAACCGTTAGCTGATACATCACCCTTAGCCCTTGTATCAATAACAGCTCATCAAAAAGAAACCAATAAAAAAGAACACCATAGAAAAGGAGGCCCTATGCTGCATACCTATATCTTCATTTTTCTTGTCATCCTAAACATAGTCACATTCCTGATCTACGGAGCCGATAAAAAACGCGCCCGCACCCGCCAGTGGCGCATCCCCGAAAAGACCCTGCTGCTGCTCGCCCTCTGCGGCGGCAGCATAGGAGCTTATGCCGGAATGCATTTTTTCCGCCATAAGACCCAGAAACCCCTCTTCAAAATAGGCATCCCCCTAATATTCCTCTGCCAGCTTGCCCTGTCGGCCAAATTAACCTTATCTTAGCGATAAGGTTAATTTAGCCTAAACATATATTCGCATTTTCATATTTCCCTTTTTATAGAATGCCCGTTTTTTTCATTCATCCCCCCAACAAACTCAGCCCTTCTCCCTTCCCGTTTTGAGCCTCCCAGCCCGCCGTAAGGTCCGGGCGTAAGTGCAGGGGAGTGTTTTCAAAAGCATAAAACGCGCGTTAGAATTGCTTGCAGTAAAAGCGCGGCGGAATGAGGAAAAAATTTGTTTTCCAAAACAAATTTTTAGCCGGGCTGAGCCGGATCATCATCAGGATTATCCGGTGAATCCCGGCGGTTCCACATTCCGCCGCACTTTTACTGTTAGCAATTCTTCGCAAGTGTCAAGCTTTCGAAAACACTCCCCTGCACTTACGCCCGGATCTCACGGCGGGCGTCCCTCATTTCTAAAGAATCTCTTAAGGTTTATAATAATGGTTGACAGAAGATATTATACAACATATAATATAGAAAACAAAACAATATTAAACAAATAGCAATATCAATGAATCTACAACATTAAGGACATGATAATGATACAGCGTTTATACCCAAAGGGCATCCCGTAACTCATGCCCTGCGGGCGGGTCTGCGGCAAGCCGCAGATTAAGGTATGATCATATCATAAAAGGAGTGATAACATGGTATTTAATACTGGTGCGGCATTGCTGGACGCGATCGTGCTTGCGGTCGTCTCCAGAGAGAACGAAGGCACTTATGGGTACAAGATCACCCAGGATGTCCGCAAGGCCATTGATGTATCGGAGTCGACACTGTACCCCGTGCTTCGGCGGCTGCAGAAGGATGAGTGTCTGGAAGTATATGACAGGCAGTTTGACGGCAGGAACAGAAGATACTACAAGGTGACCGAGAAGGGCATGGTGCAGCTGAACCTGTACAGGGTAGAGTGGAAGAAATATTCGGGTAAGATCAATGAGATTTTTGAGGGAGGTGCCATATGATGAATCGAAAGGAATTCATGGAGAGGCTGGAGGTGCTGCTTGCGGTAATTCCGGAAGAGGAGCGGCAGGAAGCGCTCAAGTTTTATACAGATTATTTTGAAGATGCCGGAGAGGAGAACGAAGCACAAGTCATCAGGGAGCTGGGAAGTCCTGAGAATGTGGCGGCGTTTATCAAGGCAGATCTCAAGGGAGAAGATAGTGACAGCGGTGAGTTTACGGAGAATGGATACAGCGATTCCAGATTTGAACAGAGGGCAGATCCGGTACCGAGACCCAACCGTTATAAAAGAGCAGAAGGAGGGTATACTTATCACAGTACACAGAATGGATACTCATCATATAGAGGCAGTTCCTATGAGCGCGGGCCTTATGGCAGTAAATCTTACAAAGATGAGACGGACAGAGATGATTCGTACGGGACGGACAATGAGTATCAGGAGCAGCCCAGAACAAGCAAGGCATTGAAGATCGTACTTGTGATCCTGATCGCACTGGCAGTGACTTCGTTTGCATGGCCGCTTTTACTTATTCTTGTCTGTGTTGTGGCAGGAATTGTTTTTGCAGCATTCGGATTGTTTGCAGGGATCGCCGTGGGGGCCGTGGCATTGATGATCATCGGATTTGTGATTTTTATTCTGGGACTTACGAAGATATTGTCAGCACTTCCGATCGCGCTTTTGACCAGTGGTTCAGGCTTGATCATTTTCATAATCGGCCTGATCGCTACAGTGGCAGCAGTTAAACTTTGTATCGTTATGTTTCCGGCTATTTTCAGAATGATCGTGGAGATCATAAGATGGCCGTTCCACAGAAAGGCGGTGTCATAAAATGAAAAAGGGTTGGAAGATTTTTTGGATCATATGTTCTTCTGTCCTAGGGGCCGGTCTTGTTCTGTGTGTCGCAGGTGCCGCAATGGGAGCTACATTCTCAGAAGCAGCAAGAGAATACGGAAGTGATCTGCATTATAAGCATGGTTTAATCTGGCTTAAGAACGACTGGGACGATCAGTACGACTGGAGCGATGATCCGGATGAGTGGGATGAGTATGAAGATCTGGATGAGTATGAGGATTTAGACGATTATGACGATCTGGCTGACCAGGGACATGGAGCCGAGGAGAATCTCTCTGATTTTTCAGGGATCCGGGAAGTAGATGCAGAACTCGATTATTTGAAGCTGGCTGTAAGAGAAGCTGCCGGAGACAAGATCAGAATAGATACAAGCGGGATCTACGAAGGATGCCGGGATTATATCTCATACTGGCAGGAGGAAGGGACACTTAAGATCGAAGAGGATTTTGACCGCGCTTTATGGAAGAGGATCGGCAGGAAGGATGCAGGAAAGCTTGTTATTGAGATCCCAAAGGACCGGGAGTTAGAAGATGTTTCTCTAAAGATCGGTGCCGGGGAGATTGAGATTGAAAATATCAGGGCCGGCTGCATGGATCTGAATGTAGGAGCCGGAAGAGCAGTTGTAAAGCGGTTTCAGACCAAGGACCTGAATGTCGACTGCGGAGCCGGGCAGGCAAAGCTAAACGGAGATTTTACACGCAGTGCGGAGATCGAATGCGGTGTGGGAGAATTGGACCTGACCCTTTCTGGTACACAAGAGGACTATGATTATGTATTGAAAAGCGGGATGGGAGAGATCCGGCTCGGCGGTGGCAGATACAGCGGCTTAGGAGTGGATAAAAAAATCACGAATAACGCCGGGAAAAGTCTGACCATCGACTGCAGTATCGGAACGGCGGAGGTATCTTTTGCGAAGAACCTTTAAGCAGAACCTTTAAAAACAAGGTCCATAAAATAAATAATAAAACAGCGTCACATCCTGTGTTATAAAGAGTAACAGAACAAAATGAAATTCAAAATGTGGTTTCAAAAAGGAGGAGTCATTATGTCACAGAAAAAATTATATCGTTCCAGAAGTAACCGTATGATCTGCGGAGTATGTGGAGGCGTTGGGGAATATTTCAACATAGATGCCACCCTGGTGCGTCTCTTACTGGTTCTTTTAGGGTGCACAGGTTCCGGTATCCTGGCATATTTTATCGCAGCGATCATCATACCGGATGAACCGATCTAGATCATTTGACGGAGACCCGCATTAAAGTGCGGGAATCGAAATAACAACCGCCGTACACCGCGATGCCGTTTTGGGAAACGTCCGTGTGCGGCGGATTTTTTATGAGCTTATGTGAATGTCTCCCCCTATTCGGGCAATACTCCTACCAAAAGGAAAGGTAGGTTAAAAAAATGTCCACAAAAAAAATAAAACCGATCGACTTGAAAAATCTGGAGCCGGAAGAAAAATTAAAGTATGAAATTGCCGAGGAACTGGGGCTTCTCGATAAAGTAGTCACAGAAGGATGGCGGTCTTTATCCTCCAAGGAGACAGGGAGGATCGGAGGACTGATTACGAAAAGAAAGCGAAAGAGTTGAAAAGTCCTTGATTTTTTGATACAATTATACGCCTGGGGAGAAGAAGCATAGGTGATGTGAATGAAAAAGAAGATTAATATCTTTGATGTGGAGATTGACGGCTTCACAGCAAAGGCTGCCATGCAGGCGGCCGTTGAGTATATGCAGAGTGAGTCCATCAACACGATCGAGATTGTTACATTGGATATGCTCATGCAGGGACAGGACAGTCCTGAATGGATAGAGAAAACAAAAGAGATAGATCTGGTGCTTCCGGGTGAGAAAGAGATACTGGAGGCTGCAGAAGTAGAAGATAGGAACTTGTTGAAGGATGTTACGAATGAGCTTTTTCTGAAAATGTTCATCCGTTTCCTGCAGAAGAACCGAAAGAAGATCTTTTTGATCGCAGGTTCTGAACAGGAACTTCAAAGCCTTGAGCCCGCTCTGGCAAAGTATAACAGAGGGATCGTGATCGTCGGACATGGCATCCTGGATCCCGAGGGCAGAGCCGAGGAGGAGATCATCAATGAGGTAAACGGTGTGGAGACAGACTGCATCTTGTCCGTTCTGCCTTCGCCGCAGCAGGAGGAATTCATCGTCAGGAACAGCGCACTTTTAAATGCCAGGATGTGGCTCGGGTGCGGTAAAACGCTGTCCCGGATGTACGGGGAGCACAGCAGAGGCTGTCTACGGCGTTTTTTTCTGAAAAAGGTATTCCGTTACCGGGTAGGCCGGCAGAGGAAGGAAATCTGACAGGCTGTGTCCTTCAAGGCCTGTGATCCGGGAGACGGAAAGGACCGGCAGGAATCCCCCTGAAATAAAATTTGTGAACTATGTATAGTTTTATAAATATGAATTTTTTGTAAAATATATGAGGAAATGCATAAAAATAGTGGATTTCCTCTTTATTTTTTTGACGTTATGCATTAATATATAATTTATATATGTGCGTTCAAGATTTTATGTCAACCTAATCTTTGTGAAAAATGCACATGGAAATGAGCGGATGAGCGGAGGAGATAAAGTATGATTTCTAATCAGATACTTCAGAACACAATTGAAGGCCTAAAGGGAATTTCCAGGATTGATTTCTGCGTGCTGGATACAGAAGGCAAGGCACTTGCCACTACGTTTGAGGATGCGAAGGAATATGAGAGCGCCATCCTGTCCTTTGTAGAGTCTCCTGCTGACAGCCAGGTGATTCAGGGAAACCAGTTTTTCAAGATTTTTGATGAGCAGCAATTAGAGTATGTACTGCTTGCCGGCGGTGAGAGCGAAGATGTTTACATGGTCGGCAAGATCGCAGCCTTCCAGGTGCAGAGCCTGCTGGTTGCTTATAAGGAGAGATTTGATAAGGATAACTTCATCAAGAATCTCCTGTTGGATAACCTGCTGTTGGTGGACATTTACAACAGGGCTAAAAAATTACATATTGACACAGAAGTAAAACGTGTTATCTTTATTATTGAAACATCTCATGAAAAAGACAGCGTGGCACTGGACAATGTAAGGAACCTTCTCGGCGGGAAGTCCAAGGACTTCATTACAGCTGTGGACGAGAAGAATATCATTGTTGTAAAGGAGCTTTCAGAGAAAGACGGCGGCAGAGAGCTGGAGAAGATGGCTAAGGATATGCTGGACACCTTAAAGGATGAGAGCGGTGAAGAGCACATCCACATCGCATACGGCACCATCGTGAATGATATCAAGGAAGTTTCCAAGTCCTATAAAGAAGCAAAGCTTGCACTGGATGTAGGCAAGATCTTCTTTGATGAGAAAGACATAGTGGCATACAGCACGCTTGGTATTGGTCGACTGATCTATCAGCTGCCGATCCCGCTTTGTAAGATGTTTATCAAGGAGATCTTCGAGGGGAAATCTCCGGACGACTTTGATGAGGAGACACTCACGACTATCAATAAGTTTTTTGAGAATAGCCTGAATGTATCAGAAACGTCCAGACAGCTGTATATTCACAGAAATACACTGGTATATCGACTGGATAAGCTCCAGAAGAGTACAGGTCTTGACCTGCGTGTCTTTGAAGATGCGATCACCTTCAAGATTGCTCTGATGGTAGTGAAGTACATGAAGTATATGGAGTCATTAGAATACTAATACCAGGGGTATGAATAATTAGGAGGAGCATATGATTGAATTAAGAAATGTAACGAAGGAGTACTCTAAAGGCAATGCCGCCTTGAACGGTGTATCCGTTAAGATCGAGAGGGGCGAATTCGTTTTCATCGTAGGTGACAGTGGTTCAGGTAAGTCAACCCTGATCCGTCTGATCATGAAGGAGCTGGATCCTACGGAAGGAACGATCATCGTCAACGGGCAGAACCTGAACAGAATGAGACATCGTCACATTGCGAAGTACAGAAGAGGCTTAGGAGTAGTCTTCCAGGATTTCCGACTCCTGAAAGACCGCAATATCTATGAAAATATTGCATTTGCACTGCGTGTTACAGAGACACCGCCGCGTGTGATCAAAAAGAAAGTGCCGGCGGCGCTTTCACTGGTAGGGCTGGCTCAGAAGTATAAGTCATTCCCGAAGGAGCTGTCAGGGGGAGAGCAGCAGCGTGTAGCGATTGCAAGGGCGATTGTGAATGAACCTGCTATTTTGTTGGCCGACGAGCCGACTGGTAACCTGGATCCAACGAATTCATGGGAGATCATGAGTCTGTTGAAGGAGGCGAATGAGAGAGGGACAACTGTGTTGGTTGTAACTCACAACCAGGAAATCGTAAACGAGATGAACGAGCGCGTCATAACGATGAAACAAGGCGTTATCGTCAGTGATGAACAAAAAGGTGGGTATTTCGATGAGGATTAGTACATTAGGATACGTAGGAAAACAAGGGGTTAAGAATATAGGAAGAAATAAGATGTTCTCGCTTGCATCCATTGCAACGATGTCAGCCTGTATCTTCCTGTTTGGTCTGTTCTTCTCCATCCTGCTGAACTTTCAGTATATTATAAAGACAGCGGAGGAAGGCGTGGCGATCACGGTATTTTTCGATGATGATGTCACACAGAAGCAGATCGATGATATCGGAACTGCATTAAAGGGCAGGGATGATGTTGCAAAGGTCAGTTATGTTTCTGCAGATGATGCATGGGACAAGTTTAAGAATGACTATTTTGGTGACAATGCAGACCTGGCAGAAGGATTTAAGAATGACAACCCTCTGGCAGGATCAGATAACTATGAAGTCTATATGAAGACGAGTGAGGATAACAAGGCGAGCCTTTCCGTCAGGAGTAAATCACTGGCAGCGACCCAGCAGGATCTTGTAAAGTTTGCAAAGAGTCTGGACGGAGTCAGGAAGGTCAATAAGTCTGATGTTGTGGCGAATACGCTTTCCAGTGTGAATGTGCTGGTCGCATATGTATCCATTGCCATCATCATTATCCTGTTCGGCGTTTCTATCTTCCTGATCAGTAATACAGTAACCATGGGTATTACCGTGCGTAAGGAAGAGATCGCAATTATGAAGTATATCGGTGCCAAGGATTTTGTGGTCCGCTCACCGTTCGTTATTGAAGGTCTGATCATGGGTGTGATCGGTGCGATCATACCGCTGGCGTTATTGTATGCACTGTATGGAAAGGCTGTGGAGTATGTTCTGACGAAGTTCCAGATTCTGAATAACATCATCGAGTTCCTTCCGGCATCCTATGTTTACAAATTCCTTCTCCCGATCGGCTTACTGCTTGGTGTGGGAATTGGTTTCATCGGAAGTTTCTTTACTGTACGCAAGCACTTAAAGGTATAGGGGGCGCCTATGAACAGACGAAAGAGGAGTATAATAAGTGCGGTACTGGTGATCGCTTTAAGTCTTGGTATGGCTATGAATGTCAATGCAACGACGGTGGATGATGCCAAGAAAAAGGCGCAGGAGCTGGAAGAAAAGAAAAAGGCGGCCGAGAAAGAGAAAAATGCTCTTTCTGAACAGCTGAATACCATCATCAGTGAGATGAATGAGATGAAGGAAAAGCTGGATAAGAAAAGGGGCGAGATCGAAAAGGCGGAGAACGATCTTGTTCAGGCCAAGGTCGATGAGAATGACCAGTATGAAAGTATGAAGAAGCGGATCAAGTTCATGTATGAGAACGGAAATTCCCAGCTGATCGAGATCCTGCTTGAAAGTGAAAGTATTGGTGACTTTCTGAATAAAGCGGAGTATGTTTCCCAGATTTCTGCATATGATAGAGATATGCTTAAGCAGTTCCAGGACATCGTAAAAGAGGTCGAGGAAAAGGAAGCAGCACTCAAGGAAGAATATACGGAACTGGAAGGGCTTCAGAATGATTTGATCGCAAAACAGAATGAGGTTCAGGCGTTGCTGGAGGAGAAGGATATCCAGATCTCAGGACTGGATAAACAGATCGGGGAGAATGCAGCGACACTTGAAAAGCTGATCAAGGAGGCTGAGGCGGAACGCCAGAGGCAGATCCAGCAGCAGAAGGCGGCCGAAGAGGCAGCTAAGCAGGCAGCCCAGCAGGCTCAGCAGCAACAGCAGAGCCAGAATTCAGGGGGCTCAGGCAGCTATGTTCCACCAAGCAGCGGTAATACATCCAGCGGAGGCGGACAGTTTACTCATCCGTGTCCGGGAGCTGTGATTTCCAGTACCTTCGGCTATCGTGATTTTGACAGCTCTTTCCATAACGGTCTTGACCTGGCTGCAGGAGAAGGAACACCTACATATGCGGCAGCAGACGGTTATGTAGTCATTGCGGGATGGAGTGACAGTGCCGGAAACTGGGTGGTCATCAACCATGGAAATGGGCTGGTGACAAAGTATATGCATCATTCCGCCCTTGCTGTGTCACAGGGACAGACAGTTTCCAGAGGCCAGCAGATCGGGTATGTGGGGAATACCGGAAATTCTTTCGGTGCGCACCTGCATTTCCAGGTAGAGCTCAACGGTTCACCGGTTGACCCGCTGGGATATTTATAGACGGGCTGACATGTATGTAAGATAAAGGAGTCCTGTGGGGGCTTACGGAATGAAAATCTCAGGATTTGGAGAACAGGCATGGAGAATAAGAGTTTTATAAAGGGGGCGCTGTCAGGCGCCCTCATTATGCTATCTGTCGTCTCAGTCGGCGGCTGTGCATTAAGAGCCGTGGAAAAGAAGATATTATCTAAGGATTCCCCGGCGGTGCAGGCGGAAGCGGACGATGAGACAGAACAGAAGCTGAAGATGATAGGGGAGCTGATCGATGAGCAGTATCTCTATTCAGACGAGATCAAGGAGAAGGATCTGCAGGATGGACTGTACAGTGGATATGTAAGCGGCCTGGGTGATCCTTATACTGTATACTATAATGAAGAACAGACCAATGAGCTTTTCGAATCCACCGCCGGCGAATATTCAGGTGTGGGGGCGCTTCTTTCCCAGGATCTTACGACAGGTCTTGTGACGATCACAGGAGTATACAAGGATTCACCCGCTGAGGAATCCGGCCTTAAGGAAGGAGATATCCTCTATCAGGTAGATGATAAGGATGTCAGCGGCGAGGACCTGACAGAAGTGGTAAGCTGGATCAAAGGTGAGGAAGGGACAGATGTCGTGCTGCATGTCTACAGAGGCGTAAAGCATGAGGCTGTTGAGTGCAGGGCGACCCGCCGCAGGATAGAGGCACAGACGGTCGAGTATTCCATGAAATCGGGGAATACCGGATATATCAGGATCACGGAATTTGATTCTGTGACATATGAGCAGTTTAAGAATGCTCTGACAGATTTGGAGAATCAGGGAATGACAGGCTTGGTCATCGATCTTCGGGGGAATCCGGGAGGAAATCTGGACACCACTGTGGATATGTTAAAGCTGATCCTGCCGAAGGGCACCATTGTTTCTACAAAGGATAAATACGGCGAGGAAGTGGAGTATACCAATGACGAGGATCATAAGTTTACAAAACCTCTGGCGGTGCTTGTGAATCAATACAGTGCGAGCGCATCGGAGATCTTTTCCGGTGCAGTACAGGATTACGGTGTCGGTCAGATCGTAGGAATGACTACCTATGGGAAAGGAATCGTTCAGCAGATTTTTGACCTGCAGGATGGAACCAGCTTAAAGGTAACGATTTCTGAGTATTTTACACCGAGCGGAAGGAGTATCCACAAGAAGGGAATTACACCGGATGTAGAAGTGGAATACAAAGCCGACCCGGATAATCAGGATGCAGACAATCAATTAGAGAAGGCTCTGGAGATTGTGCAGCAGAAATAGCAGATGCAGGATTTTTGCAAGGCTGCCGTAAGGATGAGAAAGCTCATATTACGGCAGCCTTATTTTATAATATAGGATATTCCTCTGGAATTTCCTATATCATAAAAACCCTCCGGGGAATGTATACGACGCGATAAGGTATACAGCCCCTTTCGCGGCGGCGCCAAAGTGTGCAAGCCTCCCCATGAGTGAGGGGATGGGCAATTGAAGTGGGCCTGCCCGATTTGTTCTTAGCGAAACAGGGAAGACGGATACGGGGAATATGTCGATTTTACTTGAACAATCGGGCAGAAACTGATACAGTCGAAGTAGAAGAATATAGAATAAGTGAGATGATGAGAAAATAGGTGGGAGATGGCAAGTATGGGGAAGAGATGTTATTTATGTGGAGGCAGGCTTTCAGACGGACGCTGCATAGACTGCGGACTTGATAATTTAAGGATCGAGAAAAAAACATACCGTTTGAACAGCAGCAGCTTAGAGAACTGGATGGACAGTGAAGGACCAATGGCCAATGGAGATTCAGGTAATGCACGCGCAGCAAGGCGGCTTGAGGTTGAAAGGAAGCATACAGCAAAGAATGAGGATTTAGCGAAGGCACGTGTGACAAGAGAGGCTGATCTGAACAGAGCCTGCGCAAAAGGTTATGGGAGCACATCCGGTTCGGGAAAGAAGGGGAGTTCAGGGGCATACAGTAACAAGGGCGGCAGGAGCAAAGCCACAAACAAAGGATTTGTGACTGCTCCAAGAATAAAGAGAGGGAATGATCCGGCGAATAAAGCAGGTATGATAAAAATTATGGGAGTAGTCCTTTCTTTAATTATTGCTGTAATCGGTTTTGTTGGGAAATATGCACTAGAGCATCCATATTCCAGCCGTGTGGAATCTGTCAGCCAATCGGTACAACCGGTGGATAAGTTCGATCCATATGAATTCGTGCAGCGGGAGCTGTCGGCAGAGGGAGACAGCTATGAGACAATATTGACACCCGGTGAGTACCTGGGAGGAGTACATATCCCGGAGGGAAACTATGAAGTGCTCTTAAGCGATGGCAGTGGTTCGGCAACGGTGAACGATCCGGAAAATTCCATTTATCTGTGGCAGTCCATTGGGAAAGATGCCGAATATGATGAAATAGATAAATGGGAGGATGTCAGGATCTATGAAGGAGCAGTGCTCGAAATAACAGGGGATCTGAAGGTCAAATTGAAAACAGAGAATGCAAGGAATGATACGATGAATCCCCCTGTCAAAAACCCGCTCACTGAGGAGATCTTACTGAAAAAGGGCGAGCAGGTCGTTGCAGGGGAGGATTTCCCGGAAGGGGTCTATGATGTCGAATCTGCCGGAGGATGGTCTGCCATCGAGTATAAGATACCTCTCTACACAGATTTTGAGGATGAAGAGCTGAACTATTTAAAGAGGTCAAAATGGATATCAGAAAGCGGATATGAAGCTACATATCGCAATCTGGTCATACCGAAAGGAACGGAAGTATCATCCCAGGATGCAGCGGTGATACTAAAGCCGAGTGAGTTCATTGTCTCAAATGACTATGATTCTTATTATGATCAGTATAGATAATGAGTTTTATGAGATGTACAATGACCGGGGGCCAAAAAGGTTCCCGGTCATTTGCTAAAGTCTGTATTCCATGATGTAGTCATCCATGATATAACCGTTTCCGATATCCGCCTCCTGGGTATCGATGGTCTCAAATCCTAAGTGGCGGTATACAGCCAGACTGTTGTCATTATGCTTGTTGCAGGTAAGCCATATGGCAGTCAGCCCGCGTTCCTTACATAAGTCCTTCAGAAATTGGAATGCCTTTGTGGCAAGATGTCTGCCCCGGTATTCTTTCTTTACATAAAGCTTGCTTAAGAACAGTCTGCCCTTCTTTGGATGGATGCCGCAGTATCCGCAGAATTCTCCGTTATCAAATATCTGATAATATTCATAACCATCTTCCAGCTGGGTCTTTAAAGCAGGTACGGACTGGAACTTGTCTACCATATATTCGACCTGCCCGATTCCAATGATAGGTGTGAAATGCTCATGCCAGATGATATCTGCCAAAGCGGCGACTTCTTGGATTTGTGTATTAGTTTCTACTTTGAGCGTCTGAAATGTGTCAGTCATGATGATACTCCTTTTAGGTATAAATTTTGATGTCTTGTGTAATCAGTATACCATTTTTTATAGGATAACGTAAATATGAGCGTAAGGCTAAAAATGGGAAGCTTTGAAGAATCAAGCCAATTAGTTTATAGAATTTTTATATTTTTAATAATTTTATTAGCACTCACTTTAAAAGAGTGCTAATTTTTTATTGACTTTTAAAATACAGTGTATTAGAATATCTACTAGACGATAATTGGGTCGCAATATTATGTACTATAATGAAAAGGAGTGTTATATATGGGAACAAAAAGAGGTAACTTATCCATTGACAGTGAGAATATATTTCCGATTATTAAGAAATGGGTATATTCTGATCATGACATTTTTATGCGTGAGCTCGTATCAAACGGCTGTGATGCTATTACAAAGCTGAAAAAGCTGGATATGATGGGCGAGTATGATCTGCCGGATGATTACAAGGCGAAGATTCAGGTGATCGTCAATCCAGAAGAAAAGACTCTGAAGTTCATCGATAACGGTCTTGGTATGACTGCAGATGAAGTAGAAGAGTATATTACACAGATCGCGTTCTCAGGTGCAACACAATTTTTGGAGAAATACAAAGACAAGACAACAGAGGATGAGATGATCGGACACTTCGGACTGGGCTTCTACTCCTCCTTCATGGTTGCTGACGAGGTGCATATCGATACGCTGTCCTATCAGGAAGGGGCTAAGCCGGTACACTGGGTCAGTGAAGGCGGTACAGAGTACGAGATGCAGGAAGGCAGCAAGACAGAGGTGGGAACAGAGATCACGCTGTTTTTAAATGACGACTGCCTTGAGTTTGCCAACGAATATCGGGCAAGAGAAGTTCTGGAGAAATACTGCTCCTTCATGCCGGTAGAGATTTTCCTGTCCAAGGCAAATGCCGAGCCGGAATATGAGACAATTGATGAAGCAGATCTTCTCGATACAGACGAGGTGGTAGAGCATATCACAGAGGAGCCAAAGGAAGGCGAAGAGGGCGAGCCTAAGAAAAAGGCTAAGATCGTAAAACGTCCTGTTTCTATCAGCGACATTCATCCGCTGTGGGCAAAAAGTCCGAGCGAATGTACGAAAGAGGAATATATTGATTTCTACCGCAAGGTATTTATGGATTATAAGGAGCCGCTGTTCTGGATCCATCTGAACATGGATTATCCGTTTAACTTAAAGGGAATCCTGTACTTCCCGAAGATCAACACAGAGTATGATTCCATTGAAGGAAAGATCAAGCTTTACAACAACCAGGTATTTATCGCAGATAATATTAAAGAGGTGATCCCTGAATTCCTGATGGTATTAAAGGGTGTGATCGACTGTCCGGACCTGCCGCTGAACGTATCCAGAAGTGCACTGCAGAACGATGGATTTGTCAATAAGGTTGCAGATTACATTTCCAAGAAGGTTGCAGATAAGCTGAACGGAATGTTCAAGACAGATAAGGAGAATTATGAGAAATACTGGGATGATATCAGTCCGTTCATCAAGTTTGGATGCCTCAAAGATGAGAAGTTTGGGGAGAAGGTAAAGGATTCTATCCTCTTCAAGAACCTGGATCACAAATACATGACCTTAGAGGAATGTATCAAGGCAAATGCTGATGAGGCTTCTGTGGACGCAGAAGAGAACACAGAGAAGGCTGAGACGGCAGACGAAACTGCAGAAGAAAATGCGGATGAGAACAAAGAAGAGAAGAAGACGGATATCTTCTATGTGACCAATGAACAGCAGCAGAGCCAGTACATCAACATGTTCAGGGAACACGGACAGGATGCGATCCTGCTGACACACAATATTGATTCTGCATTTATCACTTATCTGGAGCAGCGCAATCCAGAGCTCAGATTCCAGAGGATCGATGCCGATGTGCATGATTCCTTAAAGGATGAAGTGACAGAGGAAGAAAAAGAAACATTTAAGAAGACCACGGATGATCTGGTTGAGATCTTCCGCAAGGAGCTTGGTAATGATAAACTGGATGTCAAAGTAGAGAAACTCAAAGATGATAATGTTGCATCAATGGCAGTTCTTCCGGAGCAGTCAAGACGTATGGAAGAAATGATGAAGATGTACGGCATGGGCGGAATGGATGCCGGAATGTTCGGAAGTCAGGCAACATTGATCCTGAATGCAAATCATCCGCTGGTACAGTTTGTTGTGGAGCATAAACGCAGCAAGAGTGTGCCGATCATCTGTAAACAGCTTTACGATCTGGCTATGCTGGCTCATAAACCGCTGAATCCGGAGGAGATGACTGCATTCGTGAAGCGCAGTAACGAGATTATGATGCTGCTTACGAAGTAAGAAGCTTGAGTGTGAGAAACAGGGACGCCCGGTGTTCCCGGCAGGGATGCTGTCTGCGGGACGGGATTTGTACCTTGATCTCCTAAATGGAAAAAGAGCCCTGACCGGGGCAGCCCGGACACGCCGCGTGAAATTCTGATGAATTTCGCGTGTCGGGTCCAGGCAAAACTGTGATTCGGTATCACAGTTTTGTCCCCGGTCAGGGCTCTTTTTCCATTCAGGATCTCTACGGCACGAAATCCAATGTCCCGCAGACAGCATCCCTGCCGGGAGCGCCGGGCTGCGTGCATCAGGCAGGAAGGTTCTTACTTGGCTGGGGGGCAGACGGGTGGAGACGGACGGTTTTGGAACGAGCGGAGCCGTCCTAAAACCCGGGGAAGGGTGAGGGTGAGCCGTGTTAAAATCCAGGGAAGGAGAAGGGCACCGCAAGGCGCCTGCGGGCGGGACTAGAGGTCCCGCTCGTAGGGGATTTGTTTTTGGGAGAAGTATTTTTGGACCATGGTATCCCAGGACTGTTCTAAGGATTTGTCCATGGTGAAGGTTTTGAGGGAGGTTCCGGTGATGCACTGGAGGGTGGTTCCGTCGTAGCGGATGTTGAGGTAGAGGCCCTGGACCTGGTCGGGGGAGTAATCTAAGGAGTTCTGGGTGATCAGGCGGGCGATGTTTTTCGGGGACAGGCTGAATATGAACTTGAAGCTTAGGGGAGTCTTACGGCCTTTTATCAGTGTGAAGCAGTACTCTCTTAAGCTTTTCCATAAGGAATATTCGCCGGGGGGATCTTCCTCCGGGAAAAAATCTTTTTGGATATAGCCGTCTATCGTGAAGGTGTTGAAGGTGACGATCTCGCCTTCTATGAAGAGAAAATTGTCAAATGTCTCGGATAAGAGCAGGTGGGACATGAAGTCTTTGACGCTGGTAAGTTTTAATGCGATCATATATAATAACCTCCGTGAGTATCGTTGAATCTATAGTAAAAATCTGGATTTTATTGTAACACAAAATAAGACAAAGGGATAGCTGTAAAATGTGCACAACCGGGAGGAAAATGGGGAGAAGAGTGTGAATAAATCATTGGTACGGTAAGAGTGAATGTGGATAAAAATTTATGAAAATATGAAGGGTTTTTGTGATTTTCTTAAATTTTGTCTCCGAACCCCTGGAATTGTTGACTTTTGCAGGCAAAAAAAGTATGATAAATTGTGAACTGATGGGAGATTTTGTCGGATATCCCCGATAAATGTCCGGTCTGTAATTGTGTTGAATATAATTGATTGTATCCGAAGGGCATTATAATTTTATGCCCTTTCCTTATAAAACAGAGTTGGCAGGAGAGGCGTAAGTATAGATGATGAAGAAAAATAAACATAAATTGTTGAAATACTGCTGTGCTGCGATCGGGGTGGTTGTGATCGGCATTCTGGTGGCAGAGGGAGTAAGCAGTCTCAGAAAGGGAAAAGTTGACACTTCAAAGGGGATCAAGATCATTAAGCAGGCCGAGAAAAGCGATGTGACTGCTATTGAGAATAAGATCGAGAAGCTGGAGGAGAAGGACAAAGCAGAGAACAAGACAGCAGAACAGGAGAAGGAAGATACGGATAGGAACTATAAGGCGATTTTTGCAAATTCAGTCATTATGGGAGATTCTATTTCAGAGGCATTTACAGAGTATGATATACTCAATGCATCCAGCGTGATCGCTAAGATCGGTGTGGAATTAGATGAGCTGGACGACCAGATCGCAAAGGTGGAGAAGCTGAATCCGCAGGTGATCTTCCTTTCCTATGGGATGAATGATATCATCGCCACAAGAGGGGATACGAAGGAGTTTGTAAAGCAGTATGATGCACTGTTAGAGGAGCTGAATAAGAAGCTTCCCGATACGAAGCTGTTCGTGAATTCTATTTTCCCGGTACAGCAGCAGGAGATCGACAGAGAGCCGGTATATGAGAAGCTGGCTGATTATAACGAGGCTCTGCGTAATTTATGTGATAAGAGGCAGATCGCCTATATTGATAATACAGATTTGGTTTCAGACAGTTATTATGAGGAGGATGGGGTCCATTTTAAGGCGGCTTTCTATCCATACTGGCTGAATCATATGGCGGAGGTGGCCTCATTATGATAGAACGTAATACAGGAAATCTGGGTCATGATATGGAGGGGATTCCAGGTACAGGAGATCTGAGTCATGATATGGAGGGGATCTCAAATACAGGGTATCCCGGTTATGATATGGACAGTCTGCGCAGCACGGGAAGCATTGGCCGCAGTACAGACAGGGGTTATAAAGAGGAGAAAAGAAGGCCAGGACGTGCCGGGATCTTGAAATATGTGGTATCTGCTGTGATCATCGCATATATCGTGGTCTTGATGATCTTTACGAGCGGGAGTACGAAAACCTTTGCCCAGGTAGAAAAGAAGGTGGAGGCATCTCTTGATACGAGCAACCTGAAACCGGTGGGAGGACAGGGCCTTAAGCGCTATTACGGCCTCAACAGTGCGGACTATGAGGGCGTGATGCTGTACAGCTCTGAGGTCAGTATGTCCACAGAAGAGGTACTTTTGATCAAGGTAAAGAATGAGGATCAGGTACGGCAGGTAAAGGATGCCGTTCTAAAGAGGCTTGAGAATAGAAAAAAAGATTTTGACGGGTATGCGCCTGAGCAGGTCAAGCTGATCGAGCAGGCACAGCTTTCTGTCAGGGGAAAGTTTGTTTTTCTGGCAGTTGCTCCAAAGGCAGAAGCGTACAAGGACGCCTTTGCAAAAAGTCTATAGAAAATGGGGAGAGGAAGCTAAAAGATGTTATTTAGCAGTGTGACTTTTTTATTTGTATTTCTGCCGGTTACCATGGCATTATATTATATTGTCCCGCAAAAGTTCAGAAATGTGGTCATGTTGATCGCCAGTCTGATTTTTTATGCATGGGGCGAACCGATCTATATCGTATTGATGATTCTTTCTATCGTACTGAATTATATCTGCGGTCTGGATATTGAGGAGAAGCAGGACGATCCGCGCCGAAAAAAGCGGGCATTGGTTTTTGCAGTTGCTGTCAATCTGCTCCTGCTTGGATTTTTTAAATATTATGGATTCCTGATGGACAGCCTGAATGCGGTGCTGCCTGTCAATATCCCATACAGGGACCTGCCGCTGCCGATCGGGATCTCCTTCTATACCTTCCAGGCTATGTCCTATATCATTGACGTATACAGGGGTGAGGCGAAGACACAGAAGAATATCCTCTACTTTGCACTTTATATTTCCATGTTCCCGCAGCTGATCGCCGGGCCGATCGTGCGCTACATTGATATTGAGCAGCAGTTGAAGGAAAGGGTGCTTTCTTTAAGGAAGTTCGGACTTGGTGCAGAGTATTTTATGATCGGGCTTGCCAAGAAAGTCATCCTGGCGAATTCGATGGGACAGATATATGAACAGATCGCGCGTCAGCAGATGGGAAGCTTCTCTGTACTGACAGCATGGGTGGGATGTATTTCCTATGCATTCCAGATCTATTTTGATTTCAGCGGATACTCGGATATGGCGATCGGTCTGGGAAAAATGTTTGGTTTTGAGTTCCGTAAGAACTTCGACTATCCCTACATTTCCACCAGTATCACGGAATTTTGGAGAAGATGGCACATCTCCTTAAGTACCTGGTTCAGAGAATATGTGTATATCCCTCTTGGCGGAAACAGGTGCACCCAGTCCAGACACATCATGAATCTGCTCATTGTCTGGATGCTGACAGGATTCTGGCACGGTGCTGCCTGGAATTTCCTGATCTGGGGGCTTTATTATGGGATACTGCTTGTGCTGGAGAAATATGTATGGGGGAAGACCCTGATGCGCCTGCCGTCTATCGTGCAGCATATTTATGCCATGGTGCTCGTACTGGTGGGCTGGGTGTTTTTCTCAAGTCCGAGCCTTGGCTACGCACTGCAGTATCTGAGTGTGATGTTTGGACCGGGAGCCAGCGGTTTTGCGGATCAGCAGGCATTGTTCTATATCTTTACACATTGGCTGCTTTATCTGATCGCCATCGCAGGATCCTCCGCGTTTGGGATCAATCTGCTCAAGCAGATCATGTCAATGCCGGGCAGTGTCAGAGCACGCAAGATAACGGCGGGAGTGATCTATATCGGGATTTTTCTGATATCCGTGGCGTACCTTGTGACTGAGTCATTTAATCCATTTTTATATTTTAGATTTTAGGTGGGAGTATGGACAATAAGACAAGAAAAAAGAAACGGTGGGTGGAGAGCTTTGTAGGAAAGGCTTTCATCATCTGCCTTCTGATATTGATTCTGGTAAACCTTCTCTATCCTTCGCATGAGAAGTCAGAGGAGGAGAACCGGATGCTGACACAGAAGCCGAAGATGACGGTGGGGAATCTTGCGTCAGGCAGTTATATGGAACAGTATGAAAATTATCAGGCAGACCAGTTTGCCGGGCGTAATTTCCTGAGAAAAGTGAAAGTCACCCTGAACCGTCTGGGAGGCAGCCGTGAGGAGAACGGTGTGTTCATTGGCAAAAAGGGACAGCTTTTGGAGGACATCGCAGTGCCGCAGCAGGACACGCTCAAGGAAAACCTGGATGCGATCAAAGCTTTTTCACAGGAATACAGTGAGATCCCTGTCAGCATGATCCTTGTGCCGGATGCGGCAGAGGTGCTCAGTGACAGGCTTCCTGCTTTTGCGAAGGTGGCGGACCAGAATGCAGGCATCAGCCAGGTGAAAAAGGAGCTGGGCGATTCTGTGCAGTGGATCGATGCCGTGAAGGCGATGAATAAGCATAAGGATGAGAAGATATACTATAAGACAGACCATCACTGGACCACACTGGGAGCATTCTACACATTCCAGGAGGCGGCATCTGCGCTTGGAATCGATGAGGATGTCTCAAGCGGTTATGTATCCTATCCGGTGGCAACAGATTTTAACGGGACTCTGGCGGCAAAGAGCGGATGCAGGATGGGAGAAAAGGAAGAGATCGACATCTATGTACCAAAAGATGCGGACAATGATGTGACCGTCAATTATGTGGATGAGCAGGTCAAGACAACTTCCCTGTATCAGTCAGATAAGCTGAAGACAAGAGACAAGTATGCGGTATTTCTGGGCGGGAATAATGCGTTGATCGATATTAAGACGATGTCCCAGGAGCAGGGACGTATTCTGGTCATCAAGGATTCCTATGCGAACAGCTTTGTACCGTTTCTGACTCCTTATTTCAGGGAGATCGTGATGCTGGACCCGAGGTATTATACGGGAAATATCCAGGATGTGATGGAGACCTATCATATTACAAGTGTTCTCTTTCTGTACAATGGAAATACATTTTTCCAGGATAATAATATAAATGGAGTGTTAAGCAGTGAGCAATCGAATGAAACAGGAGTTCATACAGAAGAAGGAGCCGGTCCGGCTGAATAAATTTTTAAGTGAGGCCGGAGTGTGTTCCAGACGTGAGGCAGACCGTCTGATCGAGAGCGGGAAGGTGACAGTCGACGGAAGACGGGCAGACATGGGAATGAAAGTTTCTCCCGGGCAGACCGTCAAGGTGGGAAACCGGGTCGTATCACGCAGCGATGATATGGTAGTCCTGGCGGTGAATAAGCCGAAGGGAATCGTATGTACTGAAGAGCGCAGGGAGCGTAACAGTATTATCCGCTTCCTGGATTACCCGGTCAGGATCACTTATATAGGCCGTCTGGATAAGGATTCCAGGGGGCTTCTTCTTATGACCAATAATGGGGATATCATCAATAAAATGATGCGCGCCGGAAACCGTCATGAAAAGGAATATAAGGTGACGGTGGACAAAGAGATCACTCCCGACTTTCTGAAAAGGATGGCATCCGGTGTGGCGATTTTAGATACTGTGACAAGACCGTGTACGGTAAAACAGATCGGGAAGTATACATTTACCATCATCCTGACCCAGGGACTGAACCGTCAGATACGCAGGATGTGTGAGGCTCTGGGGTATCAGGTGAAGGATCTGTTAAGGACCAGGATCATGAATATCGAACTGGGAAGGCTGAAAGAGGGAACCTATCGGAAGCTGACGGATCAGGAGCTTGATAAGCTCTACGAGTTGATCAGGAATTCCTCGAATGAGACGGTGATCGTATCAGGACCGGAAGAGTCTTAGGATGGCAGTGATGCGGCCTTGATTTTGAGAAAGAAGGCATTGCCGTGCAAATGGCAGTTTAAAAGATAGAAAGAACAGGCAGGAGAGTATTTATGGCAGATAAGAAGAAAAGAATGCAGGAATTGGTGGAGCTCTTAAACCGTGCACGCCGTGCGTATGAGCAGGAAGACACGGAGATCATGAGCAACTTTGAATATGATAAACTATACGATGAACTTTTAGGACTGGAACAGGAATTGGGAACGACTCTTGCATCCAGTCCTACCATTAATGTGGGGTATGAGGTTTTAAGTGAGCTTCCGAAGGAACGTCATGAACGCCCGATGTTATCTCTGGATAAGACAAAGGAGGTTTCCCGCCTTAAGGAGTTTTTAGGCTCTAATGAGGCAGTGATCTCGTGGAAGCTGGACGGTCTGACGATCGTTTTGTCTTATCAGGGAGGAACGCTGGTAAAGGCAGTCACCAGAGGGAATGGAGAAGTTGGAGAGGTCATCACAAATAATGCGAAGGTGTTTAAAAATCTGCCTCTTTACATCCCGTATAAAGGGGAATTAGTCCTGCGCGGTGAGGCTGTGATCGGGTATCGGGATTTTGAGAAGATCAACGCTGAGATCGAAGATGTGGATGCGAAGTATAAGAACCCGCGCAACCTGTGCAGCGGTTCTGTGAGACAGTTGAATAATGAGATCACAGCCAGAAGAAATGTACGGTTTTTCGCATTCAGCCTTGTCCGTGCAGAGGGCGTTGATTTCCAAAACTCCAGGTATGAACAGCTTAAATGGCTGGCGCAGCAGGGCTTTGAGGTGGTGGAGCACCGCCGGGTGACAAAAGATACCATCGAGGCGGAGGTTGAATGGTTTGCAGAAAGGATCGCGGAAAACGATTTTCCATCCGATGGTCTTGTGCTGGTCTATGATGATATCGCATACGGACAGTCTTTGGGGACCACTGCCAAGTTCCCCAGAGATTCGTTTGCATTTAAATGGGCCGATGAGATCCGCGAGACAACGCTTATTCAGATCGAGTGGAGTCCGTCCCGTACAGGACTGATCAACCCGGTGGCGATCTTTGAGCCTGTGGAACTGGAGGGAACTACTGTCAGCCGGGCAAGTGTGCATAATATCAGTATTATGGAGGATCTAGAGCTCGGGGTGGGGGATCAGATCCAGGTCTATAAAGCCAATATGATCATCCCGCAGATCGCGGAGAACCTGACTCGCAGCGGGGTAAAGGATATTCCCTGTACCTGTCCTGTCTGCGGCGGTGCGACAAAGATCTCCATGGAGAATGATACCAAGACACTGTATTGTACGAATCCGGAATGCCAGGCAAAGCAGATCAAAGCCTTTGCTCTGTTTGTAAGCCGTGATGCCTTGAATATAGAGGGGCTTTCCGAGGCTACACTGGAAAAATTCATTGTCCGCGGCTTCATTAAAGACTTTACAGATATTTTCCATCTGGACCGTTATGAGGAACAGATCAAAACTATGGAGGGATTTGGTGAAAAATCCTATGTGAATCTGATGAACAGTGTGGAAAACGCAAGGAATACGACCCTGCCCAAATTGGTGTACAGTCTGGGGATCGCGAATATTGGGCTGGCCAACGCAAAAGTGATCTGCAAAGCCCTGGATCATGACCCTAAGAGGATGTTTGATGCGACAGTGGAAGAACTAAGCGAGATTTCCGGCGTGGGAGGAGTGATCGCAAAGGCGTTCGTTGACTATTTTGCAGAGGAAAGGCATAGAGAGGTGTTTCAGAGACTTCTGGAGGAAGTGAACATTCCGGAGGAAGAAGTGCAAAGAGAAGCACAGATCTTTGAAAATATGAATTTTGTTGTGACGGGAAGTGTGGAGCATTTTGCAAACAGGAATGAAGTAAAAGAGGTTATTGAGGCGCGGGGAGGAAAGGTGACCGGGTCCGTGACATCCAAGACCAATTACCTGATCAATAATGATGTGCAGTCCACCTCCTCTAAGAATAAAAAGGCACGTGACTTAGGAATTCCGATCATTTCCGAGGAAGAGTTCCTTCGTATGCTGGAAGCGCCTCTTTAGGCACTGTTTAGAAAAACTTCATTTGTATATGACGAGAATCTGCGTTATAATGTTAGACATAGTTTGGTGGGAAAGAAGGGAGAATTATGTCAGATAAAGATTTTATAATTATAGATGAATTAGACGAAAAAGAGAACGAAGAGGAAAAGGGCACAAAGGCCGCAGAAGAGAAAAAGGATACTTCTGTAGCCGCCCGGGAGACAAAGGACCAGGACGATGAAGGCTATGAGAAGTACTGCCTGATCTGCCATAGGCCGGAAAGTGTTGCCGGGAAGATGATCGATCTTCCGAATCACATCACCGTATGTTCCGACTGTATGCAGAAGAGCTTCGATGCTATGACCAATGGGTCCATAGATTATAGTAAGCTGTTCAATATGCCGGGAGTACAGTTTTTAAATATGACGGATCTGGATAATGTGCCTCCAAAGAGCCAGAAGATCAAGAAGAAAAAGGAAAAACCAAAAGAGTTCCATAAGCTTGACATCAAGAATATCCCGGCACCTCATAGGATCAAGGCACAGCTGGATGAATATGTGGTTGGCCAGGAATATGCAAAGAAGGCAATGTCGGTTGCAGTGTACAATCATTATAAGCGTGTGGCCACCGATACGATGGATGACATTGAGATCGAGAAGTCCAATATGCTGATGATCGGACCTACAGGAAGCGGTAAGACATATCTGGTCAAGACCCTGGCTAAGCTTTTGGATGTACCGCTGGCGATCACGGATGCAACCTCCCTTACAGAGGCCGGATATATCGGTGATGATATCGAGAGTGTGGTCTCCAAGCTTCTGGCTGCAGCCGATAATGATGTGGAGCGTGCAGAGCAGGGAATCATTTTCATCGACGAGATTGATAAGATCGCTAAGAAAAAGAATTCCAGCCAGCGCGATGTCAGCGGTGAGTCCGTACAGCAGGGGCTGTTAAAGCTTTTAGAAGGAAGTGAAGTGGAGGTCCCGGTCGGCGCCAACAGTAAGAATGCAATGGTACCGCTCACGACGGTGAATACAAAGAACATCCTTTTTATCTGCGGAGGCGCGTTCCCGGATCTGGAGGAGATCATCAAAGAGAGGCTCTCACACAAGACATCCATGGGATTCAATGCAGAATTAAAGGACAAGTATGAGCATGATAAGGAGATCCTCTCTAAGGTAACCGTGGAGGACTTAAGGACATTCGGGATGATCCCTGAGTTTATCGGCCGTCTTCCGATCATCTTTACCTTAAAAGGACTGGACAAAGACATGCTCGTCAAGATCTTAAAGGAGCCGAAGAATGCTATCCTCAAGCAGTACAAGAAGCTGCTGGCATTAGATGAAGTGAATCTGGAATTTAATGATGAAGCATTAGAAGCCATTGCCGAGAAGGCCATGAAGAAGAACACAGGTGCCAGAGCACTTCGTGCCATTATTGAGGAGTTTATGCTGGATATCATGTACGAGATCCCGAAGGATGACAGCATTGGCCAGGTAACCATTACCAGAGAATACATAGATGGTGTGGGAGGTCCGATCATCCAGCTGCGGGGGCAGGCGATCCCAAGGTTAAACTAAATATGTAGTAATATTATTTATGCCAGATAAGGCATGGGAAGAGGTGAGTTTTCCCATGCCTTTTTCCTATATTACCTTACCAAGGCTGTATCCTGACGGTTTTGTCGATATTCCATAAACAAGGTCGTAAAATGCTTGAAATAATGATGCAAAAGGTGTATTCTGATTACTGTTCGAATAAATGAGAGTAAGGAATGTGAGGAAAAAAGCTATGAGCAGCTACAGTTATTTGTTGGATTTAGCTATTATTTTGTTGTTTACAAAAGTTCTGGGCCTTTTGACCAAAAAAGTTCAGATGCCTCAGGTAGTGGGGGCACTTCTGGCAGGCCTGATCCTGGGACCGGCAGGGTTTGGGATTCTGAGCGAGACATCATTTATCCATGAGGTGGCGGAGATCGGTGTGATCGTTCTGATGTTTTGTGCCGGCATGGAGACAGACATCAAGGAGCTGCGGGCAAGTGGAAAGGCCTCCTTCGTGATCGCACTGTGCGGCGTGATCGTACCCCTGGCAGGCGGCTTTGCGGCGGCGTATTTCTTTAATGGGCCGGGAATGATCACATCCGATGCGGCTGCCAGTATTTTTCTCCAGAATATATTTATCGGTGTTATCCTGACGGCCACATCTGTTAGTATCACCGTTGAGACGTTAAAGGAGCTTGGAAAGTTAAAGACCCGCTCGGGAAATGCGATCCTGGGTGCGGCCATCATAGACGATATCCTGGGTATCATCGCTCTTACGGTCGTGACCAGTATGGCAGACTCTTCCGTGAAGCTGGGAACAGTCATGCTCAAGATCGTGGGCTTTTTCATTTTTGCAGGGGTGGTTGGATTTGTTTTTTACCGGCTGTATAAAAACTGGGTGGATACGGCCAAAAAGGAGATGCACAGGCATACGATCATTGCCTTTGTATTCTGCCTGCTGATGGCGTATATCGCGGAGGAGGTCTTCGGCGTCGCAGATATCACAGGTGCCTTTATTGCAGGCCTGATCATATCCAATGTGAGGAGGTCGACTTACCTGCAGAGTAAGTTTGATACTATTTCTTACCTGCTGGTATCCCCGGTATTTTTTGCAAGTATTGGCCTGAAAGTAGTCCTGCCGGAAATGTCCGGGGCGATCATAGGGTTTGCAGTGGTACTGACGGTCGTGGCGATCCTCACTAAGGTGGTGGGATGCGGACTCGGTGCAAAGGTGTGTGGATATCAGAACTATCAGGCAAAACGAATCGGTGTGGGAATGATCTCCCGGGGTGAGGTGGCACTGATCGTTGCGAGCAAAGGCTCCAGCCTTGGTCTTCTTGGTTCCGCATTCCTGGGTCCGGTCATTATCGTTGTTGTGATCACTACGATCATCACACCGGTATTTCTAAAGATCGTATTCCGGCCGGGGACTGCCCCCGCACCGGAGCAGCAGATCCCGGAGAACGAGATGGTTACCAGTTATTATGAAAATGCAGATGAGATACGTGGAGAAGGACGCTGACAGGCGTCCTTTTTTATGATTAGAAATTCCTAATCTCCTCAAAAATATTATAAACATTCAGCTGTCCGTACCCCCATTCACGGTTGGGATAGGTCATAAAGTCCGGGCGGACTGCTCCCAGTATAAACAGGCTCTTGATCTGGTACGAGTCGATCCCCGGTGTGCCGAGCTGGTAGACGATCCATTCCATTAAAAGAGCCGCGGCCCCCGCAGTAATGGCAGTGGAAATGCTGGAGCCGGAGCGCACGGCAAAGCGTCCTCTTGGGAGAGCACCTTTGACATTGATCCCGGGCGCAGTAATATCCGGGTTGATCCGCTCGTTTCTTGTATAGCCCCGGCCGGAGCTCAGTGCGATACTGTTGGTGCTGCCGTCAAAATAGGAGACAACGATACTGCTTCCTGTATTGGCGGGGTTGGTCAGGGTGTAGTAGGGATCAGGACTTAAAAAATACACCTCCCCGCTTAAGAACTCGGTGACCGGAAGCCAGATATGGTACAGCCCGTTGATCACACGCACGGGTTCTATGATCAGTCTCCAGATACCAGGGGTGGGGGCACGGAAGCGGAAATGAATCAGCTCCGAGGTGCTGCGTTCTACGATGATCCGGTAGTTTACAAAGACCTGGGTACGGTCCAGTATAAAGTCCAGAACAGAGGTTGTAGCTGTCTGAAGGGGAATGGTCCGTGTGGTTTCGCCGGAGGGGGAGATCAGTGAGATCGACAGCACATTGGGGATCTCTGTCCACAGTTCCATCGTAAAGCCCTCCACATTCTCTCCCACTCTGATCTCCACGGTCTGCATCGGGGAACCGTTGCGGACAGGATGAGAGAAATGATGGCGCTGGTCAGCCTCGTTGCCGCCCCCTATGACAGGAATCCGGTTTGCGGAAGTTCCGTAACCATCGATCACATTGGACAGCGGCAGCACGCCGATGTGCCCGCCCATATTTGTTCCGAGCGCCACGCAAAGCACCAGGGGCATGTTGAGCCTTTCAGCCAGTTCGTTCAAGTATCTAAGTGCGAGTAAAACATCTGTCTCCTGATAGCAGGGCGCCGTATCGGGGATAAAATAATAGTCCCGCAGGTACTGCTTGGCTGGCTTGAGTTTCACTACGGCAAGAGAGGCCTCCGGTGCGGCGCCGATAAACTCCTCTGCGGGCTCGCCGCTCCCGGCAGCAAGGCTTGCCACAAAGGTTCCGTGTCCGTCGGTATCCTCTGAGGGAACGACTGACTTTGGATCATCAGTTCGCAGTGCCTGATCGATCATTTCTTTGGTATATTCCGTACCGTAGGCCAGATCGGGAGGCGGTGTGCCCTCCTGGAGTGTCTGGTCCCAGATTCCCATGACCCGTGTGGAACCGTCCAGATTCCGAAAAATAGAATTGGTGTAGTCAATGCCTGTATCGATAAAACCGATCAGGACACCATTTCCTTTCAGCTGCAGTGTCGGATAATTCTGTATCGGAAGGATTCCGGCCTGGTTCATAGTTTCCATGCTGAGCAGGGTATAACATTTGGGTATGGCAGTGTAATAAAAACGATCCAGATTGATCGGATCCCCAAGGACTTTCGGAAGATAGACACAGCGGTAATCAAAGTCAGCCGCCTGTTCACATAGCTGGTCGGGCGGGATATCCCCGATGTTCAGAGGCCGTGTCCTGGAAACAACAAAATCACGGTAATCCTCGGAAATGATTCGCTGTCTGCATAAAGTTTGCTCCATATGTATGTTCCTGTTGTTTTTTATAAATAATATATGTAATTGTCCAGAGAATTTATAACCGTCTGTACAGATATTGCGGGAATGTTTTAATTTATTATATTAATATAAAATAAATCGTAAATCGGTTGAAGTCGGCCTATTATAGGGTATAATGTATATAAATATGGAATCTGTACAAGGTTATACTGAATAAATAAAGTTCAGGGAGTGTCAGGATTCAAATATGAAGGGAGAGTTAAAACACATGAAATCATTTCTGGAAGATTTGGGCAGAAGGATCGGAGAGACTGCGGAGACAGTGACAAACAAAGCTGGTGAGGCTGTGGAGGTGCAGCGTCTTAGGAATCAGATCCGTGCATTGGAGCGCGGGAACGAAAGGGATTATGCAGAGCTTGGAAGGATGGTATATGATCTCTTTAAGAACGGCGAAGAAGTGGCGGAGGAGGCTTTCGTAATCTGTGAGGCAGTGAAGAACAGAGAAGAGAGCATCGAAAAATACGAACAGCAGATATCAGCAGTAAAAGGAGATGTGGCCTGTGAGGGATGCGGAAAGTCCGTGGGCAAAGAGATGGCTTACTGTCCGTACTGCGGTGCAAAGGCTCCGGAGAGGTCCGGCGCAGAAAGTACAGATTATGCGGACGCAGTGAAGGAAAAGGTTGCAGATATGGCTGAAAAGGTCAAAGAGACTGCAGAGAATACCGCAGACATGGTCAGAGAAAAAGTGGATGCAGCGTCAGAGATCTTTCATGAGAAGACTGTAGATTCTGCAGAGACCGTGAAAGACAAGACAGAGGATGTTACAGATGTGATGAAAGAGAAAGCATGTGATGCCGCTGATATTGTGAAGGAAAAGACAGCGGATGCCGCAGATACGGTAAAGGAAAAGACAGCGGATGCCGCAGATACAGTAAAAGAAAAGACATCAGATGCTATGGAAGCGTTGAAGGAAAGAACACAGGACGCCGCAGCTGCAGTGAAGGATAAGACTGCAGATGTTGTGGAGTCTGTAAAGGAGATGGCTGGAGAAGTACAGGAAAAGGTCAAAAGCATGACAGAAGAATAGGAGTGATATTATGGGAATCCTGGTTTTAATGAGTCTGACCTTAAGTCTTGTGCTGCTTGATATCGCGGTCAAATCTTATGTGGAAGGATATATGACAAAGGGACAGGAGCGGACATTTAAAGACGGAAAGGTGATCCTGCGCAAGGTTTACAATAAAGGCTTCTGTCTGAATCTGCTGGAGAAAGAACCAGAGTTTGTAAAGATCTCTTCTGCCATTATGACATTTCTTGTGACGATCTACCAGCTGATTACGCTGGTCAGGAGAAAACATTATCTGAAAAAGATCGGGCTTTCTCTGATGGCGGCAGGAGCATGGAGCAATACCTTTGACAGGTGGATACGGGGATATGTGATCGATTATGTCGGTTTCCGTACCAAATGGAAAAAAATCACAGAAATCACGTATAATCTCGGTGATTTTTTCATTATGGCAGGATGTGTCTTTATGATGCTCTCTTCTTTATTCAAGGGTAAGAAAAAGAAGAGTTAAGTCAGTGAGAAAAACGTTTTGATCTGTCCGGCGATGATCTTCATCAGCCGGGTTCGTGACTCTACACTTGCCCATCCGATATGGGGAGTGATATAAAGCTTTTTACTGTCCTTGATCTTTAAGAACGGGCTGTCTTTTGACATTGGCTCTTCGCACAGGACATCCAGTCCGGCAGCAGCAATTTTATTTTCCGTTAATGCAGCGGCAAGTGCATCTTCCTCAACGATCTGGCCCCGGCCAAGATTCAGGAAGATCGCGTGCGGCTGCATTTTTTCAAATGCTTCTCGATCCATCAGGCCTTGGGTATGTTCATTCAGCGGGGCGTGGACGGAGATGATATCGGAGGTAGAAAGCAGGGTATCGAGATCTACCTGGTGATATCCTTTTTGAGGAGCAGAACCAGAAGGAGAATAGTAGATCACATTTACACCGAAAAAGGCGGCAATATCTGCGACTCTGCGGCCAATGCTGCCAAGTCCGATGATCCCCCACGTCATTCCCGAAAGTTCGTGGAACTGCTGTCCAAAATGTGTAAAGACCGTATCTCCTACATACTGCCCGCTTTTTACATAATCATCATAATAGCGGAGCTTTTCCAGAAGATAGAAAAGCATGGCAAAGGTATGCTGGGCCACAGATTCTGTGGAATATCCGGCAACATTGCGCCAGGCGATCCCTCTTTTATCCAGATAATCTTTATCAAGCGTGTTCGTACCCGTGGCTGTGACGCAGACAAGCTTTAGGTTTTTCGCAGTATGGATCGTCTTCTCATTGATGTCCACCTTATTGATCACAATGACATCCGCATCCCGGACCCTCTCAGGGACTTCATCGGAGGATGTAAATGGGTATTTTACGATCTCTCCCAGCTCGTCAAAGTAGGAGAGATCAATATCTTCCCCGATCGTTTTTACATCTAAAAATACAATTTTCATTTGAGGCTCCTTTCATCTGTTTCTAGTTTCTTTTTATTATTCAACAGTTTCAGTGGGAAGTCAATATGCAGCAGGGGACTCAAATGACTTTATTTTGGGTTCCAGCCGGCATAAAAGTGTGGTATGATTGAGAAGAATATAAAGAAAGCAGGGAAAAGATATGATTCAGGATATTGCACCACATAAATATAGTAATGAATACAGGCCCGTGCCGCCGGAAAAGGACAGTATAGCCCTTTATTTTGAGGACCATGCCGTATTGATGAGAAAGACTGCCCAGGGGATCGAGTATCCGACATTCGGAGATATAGAGCATTTGAACGAAGAGATATATGAGGATTATACATATCTGTTTGCCATAGATGGTGAGCGTTATTATCTGGTGGATGAGATCAACCGGGAGCGTCTGTCACCTTTCACGATGGAAAATACAGAGGTTTTCAGGGCAGCAGACCCTCAGTACCGTGCATTTGCCGGGATCACGGGATACCAGCTCTATAACTGGTACAAGAACCATAAGTACTGCGGCCGCTGCGGCGGTATCATGAAAAAGGATGAAAAGGAGAGGATGCTCTTCTGCGGACAGTGCCGGAACATGGAGTATCCGAAGATCAGCCCGGCTGTGATCATCGGCGTCCTGGACGGCAGCCGGATCCTGATGAGCAAATATGCGGGCAGAAGCTACAAGAAGTATGCACTTCTGGCAGGGTTTGTGGAGATCGGTGAGACAGTGGAGGAGACTGTGAAAAGGGAGGTCATGGAGGAAGTCGGACTGAAAGTGAAGAACGTCCGTTATTATAAGAGCCAGCCGTGGTCTTTCAGCGATACCGTATTGATGGGATTTTACTGCGACCTGGATGGAGAGGATAAGATCACATTGGATGAGGAGGAGCTGGCACTGGCAGAGTGGTTCGAAAGGGACGTTATCCCGGTAGAACCTTCCAGGGACAGCCTTACCAATGAGATGATCATGAAGTTCAAAAACGGGGAAATATCATAAAATATTTGTCCGGGGGGTGTTGACAAAAGCTATGATTTGAATTAGACTAAGAAACAGAGAAGAGCACATGCGAATTATAGTTTATAATTTGTAGGTGTTCTTTTTTGTGCTTAATCGGGGAAAACTATTTTAAGAGAGGTGAGGCAGATGAAGAAAATAAATATAAAAAAATTGGCTTATGATATTTTTATTGATGTGGCAGGAGGTATCCTGATCGGAGTAGGAATCTATAATTTTGCGGCGAACGCGGCCTTCCCCCTGGCGGGAATCTCAGGTATCGCCTTGATTTTTTACCATCTATTCGGGCTGCCTATCGGATGGGTGACGATGCTGCTTAACGTTCCGATCGCGATCGGATGCTATCGGACACTTGGACGGGAATTCTTTGTGCGCTCCGTCAGATCAGTCATTATTACGTCACTGATCATTGACTATGTTGTTCCTTTGTTTCCGGTATATTCAGGGGACCGGATGCTGGCGGCGATCTGCACGGGAATTTTCTCTGGTCTGGGATATGCGCTGATCTTTATGAACAACTCCTCCACAGGAGGGATGGACTTTATTACCGTTTCCGTCAAGGTGAAGCATCCGCATCTGACGCTGGGGAAGATCGTATTCATTACAGATGCGATCATCGTAGCGATCGGTGGGATTATCTTTAAGGATGTAGACGGAACGATCTATGGTTTCATTATTACCTATCTTCTGACTGTGGTGATTGACAAGATCATGTATGGTATTGATGCGGGAAAGATGACCCTGATCGTAACGGAAAAGGGACAGGAGGTGGCCGAGAAGATCGACCAGTATTCAGGAAGAGGTTCTACGCTGCTTAAGGGCAGGGGCAGCTACTCAGGAATCGAAAAAGAGGTAGTCATGTGTGCCTGCAATAACAAACAGATGTATACCATCCGCCGTATCGTGAAGGAGGTAGACCCGTCTGCTTTTACGGTTATCATGGAATCTAACGAGGTAGTCGGCGAAGGGTTTAAAGAAGAGTAAGTGCCAGAAAAAAAGGAAATAAGCAGGGCATAGAAATGAAACAGGGCTGTGAATGGGATGCGTTTCATCCTCCAGTGGGAGGGTGGCGCATCCTTTTTTCTGTCCGGATGGAAATTCTAAGATACTGGTTCCGGGAAAGTTCTCATAAGGGGAAGCTAAAATTCCAGGGAGACCTGTTAAACGGATCGATGAGATGAAATAAATGTCTGACAAATAATAATATAATTGACGCATTATCGCTAAAAGAGTAAAATTATATATATAATACGGATCGATACTTAGAAAATAACAGAAAAATAACATGGAAGTTTGATGGGTTTCATAAGGATATCCCGGGAAAACAAGGGATATCCCCAGGCGACGGGAGGTGGCTGAATGGAACGAATAGCCCGTAAGGTGACAGGACATAAGAAGCTGGTGACAGTGATTTTTCTCATGCTTTCCTGTATATGCGCCGTTTTGATGACAAGAGTAAAGATCAATTATACCCTGGCCGATTATCTGCCGGAGGATGCCGAGTCCACGATTGCGCTGGAAGTGATGCAGAAGGAATTTAAAGAGGCCGTTCCGAATGAGCGGGTCATGATAAAGCAGGTCACTGTGCCCGAGGCATTGAAGTACAAAGAGAAACTCAAAAACATCGACGGCGTAGACTCTGTGATGTGGCTGGATGATGTCGTGAACTTAAAGGAACCCTTAGAGACACAGGATCAGACGGTAGTTGAGACTTATTATAAAGACCATAATGCCTTGTTCACACTGACGATCCAAAAGGGGATGGAGATGGCTGCCACAAATGCAGTCAGTCGTTTGATCGGTGAGGATAACGCTGTGGACGGGGATGCTGCATCCAATGCATTTTCCCAGAAAATATCGGTGAAGGAATCTGCAAATGCAATGCTGATCCTAATCCCTCTCATCATTATTATCCTGCTTCTGACTACCACCTCCTGGATCGAACCCATTCTTTTTCTGGCAACGATCGGGATTTCTGTGCTGATCAATATGGGAAGTAATCTCTTTCTGGGTGAGATATCCTATATCACCCAGGCGATCAGCCCGATTCTGCAGATGGCAGTGTCACTGGATTATGCGATTTTTCTGCTGCATAACTTTGAGGAACAGCGAAAACTCAATGAGGATATAGACTTAGCAATGGTAAAAGCAATGAAGCTGGCATTCCCATCCGTTGCTGCCAGCGCTGCAACTACCTTGTTTGGCTTTATGGCATTGATGTTCATGCGCTTTGGGATCGGGTCGGACCTGGGCTTAAACCTGGTGAAGGGCATTATCTTTAGCTATCTGTCTGTTATGGTATTTTTGCCGGCACTGACACTTTTATGCTGTCCATTGATCGATAAGACAAAACATAGAAAACTGATCCCGGATCTGAAAAGGGCTGGCAGTGTCCTGTTAAGAGCAGGGATTCCGGCTCTGGCTCTCGTTCTATTGGTGATCATTCCCTGTTACCGGGCACAGGCCCGCTCCAACTTTATCTATGGCATGGGAGAGGCGAATGCGGCATTGAAACTGGGACAGGACAGTAAAAAAATAAATCAGGTGTTCGGGCAGTCAACATCCATTGTGCTGCTGGTACCGAAGGGGGAGCCCGCAAAAGAACTTCTTCTCTGCAGGGATATTGAGGATATGGAGCATGTAAAGAGCGTAGTTTCCTATGCAGTCAGCGTAGGCAGCACGATCCCTCAGGGGTATCTTGATCCTGAGATTTCCGGGAATTTTTATTCAAAGCACTATGCCAGGATCGTTGTGGATACGGACACAAAGGAGGAAGGAAAAGTGGCCTTCGCTCTTGTAAGCCAGGTCAGAAAGGCAGCAGGAAAATATTATAGCGAATACTATTCCTGTGGACAGAGTGCAAATCTATATGATATGAAGGAGGTCGTCTCCTCGGATACAAAGCTGGTCAATACGATCGCGATTGCGGCGATCGCGCTGGTGCTGCTTGCTACATTTAAGTCACTGCTGCTTCCTTTCATCCTTTTGTTTATCATCGAAGCGGCAATCTGGATCAACCTGTCTGTCCCCTATTTTGCAGGAAACTCTCTCGTTTACATTGGATTTCTTGTAATCAATACGGTACAGCTTGGTGCCACTATCGATTATGCGATTTTTATCACCAGCAACTATATGAACCGGAGAAAGGAAATGGGGAAGAAGGATGCAATGAAAGGGGTTCTAAACAGAAATCTGATCGCCATACTGACTTCCGCATTGATCCTGGCATCGGCGGGGTTCTGCCTGAAATTTACCTCATCGAATCCGATCGTTGCAGAGCTGGGGCTTTTGCTGGGGCGGGGGACATTTCTTTCTCTGGCCATGGTAGCTGCGATCCTGCCCATCCTCTTGCTTATGCTGGATCGTGTGATCGGGGTAACAACATATCATTCATCGTTTTACAGGGAGGTGAAAAGATGAGGAAGTGGAACAAAAATCAAAGCCGCAGAGCGGGGAAGCACAAATTTAGTATCGGATTACCGCTGCTTTTGGCATCCACACTGTGTATGATGTCTCTTCCCACAGGGATCTGGAATGTACAGGCAGCGGCCAAGGAAAAAAATACAGGTGAAAAACAGTCCTCTTTAGACAAAAAGGAGATCAGGGAATCACAGATTTCGAAGGAAGAGGTCATATATTCATCCCTGGCCGCGGACGGACGGGTAAAAGAGATCTATGTTGTGAATGCATTTAATCTTCCAAAGGCAGGAGAAGTCTCTGATTATGGAGAGTATTCTCTTCTGGAAAATCTGACGGACACCAAAGAACTGTCATATGAGGACGGTCATGTGAGCACCCAGGCAGAAAAAGGCCGTTTCTATTATCAGGGCAACATGGTGGGCAGAAAGCTCCCATGGAATGTGCAGGTGAGCTACACTCTGGACAAAAAAACGGTGAGTGCACAACAGCTTGCGGGGGCCGCGGGGAAGGTGGGGATCAGCATTTTAACCGCTAAAAATCAGAAGGCAGATCCTATATTCTATGAGAAATATATGCTCCAAGTCACCGTGACTTTGGATACCTCGATCTGTGAAAATATTCAGGCAAAGGATGCAACAATTGCAAATGCCGGGTCGGACAAGCAGGTCACATTTACTGTCATGCCGGAAAAGAATGGGAGGCTGGAGGTGACGCTGGATGCAAAGGACTTCGCCATGAAAGGGATCTCGATCGCTGCGGTCCCGTTTTCGGCAGGGGCGGATATGCTGGATGTGAACCAGATCGACCAGCTCACAGAAGGGCTGGAACAGCTGAGTTCTGGGATCTCACAGCTGAATGGAGGGGCACAGCAGCTAAAGGGCGGTGCAGAGGCACTTAAGCATGGAACGGATGAACTAAAAAGCGGAGTTTCAGAGTTTCAGGACGGCGTTCTTCAATTAAAAACAGGAGCGGATGAGATGAGCGGCGGTGCCAGTCTTTTATGCTCTGGTTCCGGGGAATTTCAGGAGGGATTGAATCGGGCTGCGGCTCTGTCGGATGAAATTTTAAGCGGTTCCGGACAGATCGACCAGGCCATGCAGGGCTTGAAAGCCGGAACAGCAGATATGGGAAGTTTGGATTTGAAAGCACTCACAGCACTGCCAGCCGGACTGAACGGTCTGGCGGATGGGTTAGAAGGGATGCAGGCAGGCTTTGTACAGATATTCCAGACTCTGAATGAATCTCTGGATTCTAATCCGGTCCAGGTGCTTACACAGGAAGAGCTAGGAGAGCTTGGACAGGCCGTCAGTGAGGCATCACCGGAGGCACAGGCCGCCTACGAAAAAATGCTGGGCAGCTATCAGTCGGCTATGGTTTTCCTGGGAACTTACCAGGCGGTAAGAGATCAGATAGATGGATTAGTAAATAGTATAGGAGACATAGTCCAAAATATCCGGGGAACGGCAGAAATGCTAGAACCGCTGGAAGATCTCTCCCCTGACAGTCTGACGAAGCTGGCAGACGGCATCAGTACTCTGGCAGATAAGTATGCTGGGTTTCATCAGGGGCTGTCAGAATACATGGATGGCATCAAGAAGATGTCCTCTGAATACGAAAAAATAGACGGCGGTTTACAAGATCTGGCCGATGGTGCAGCAGGGTTATCCTATGGAATGGGACAGAGTATCGATGGTGCAGCGGGACTTTTAGATGGTGTGGGGAGCCTCAATGGAGGTGCCAGCGACTTATCAAAGGGAGTATCACAGCTTGCAGATGGATTAGGCACGTTAAATCAAGAAACCAAAAAGATGCCAGAAGAGATGAAGACTAAAATTGATGAGATGATGGAGAAGTATACAAACGCAGATTTTAAACCTGTATCCTTTACCTCGTCTAAGAACAAGAATGTCGTATCCGTGCAGTTTGTACTTTCAACCGAGGAAATCAAAAAGGAAAAGGAAAAGACAGAGAAAGCAGTTGAGGAACCAAAGGAGAGTGTATGGGAAAAGTTTACCGGACTGTTTCAGCAGCCATAGAAAAGAGAAGGAGTTCGGACGTCCGAACTTAGTGAGTATGTTTTCCATGATGAAAAACGGAACCCGTGAGTGAACATTCTGAAAGACACGGTCTTTCTATCGTTCTCCATCGGGTTCCGTTCATATTACTGAGCGTAAATCTTTACTAATTCAACAGTGATGTCTGTAGCCAGATCCATTCCCTCTGCTGTGATATGTTCATAAGGTCCATGGTATCCATGACCGCCTGTTCCCAGGTTCGGGCAGGGCAGCCCCATAAAGCTTAACTGAGCCCCGTCTGTACCGCCGCGGATTGGGATCACAAGCGCAGGAACACCGGCATTTTCGCATGCTTTCTTAGCGTTATCGATCAGATGTCTGCATCCGTCGATGATCTCCGCCATATTGCGGTACTGCTGGGTAATGGTCAGCTTCACGGTTCCTTCTCCCCACTTTTCGTTCATCAGCTTCTCAATGTGGCGCAGAGTTTCCTGACGGACCTCAAAGGTGGCGGCATTATGATCGCGGACGATATAATTGAGCTCTGCGTGTCCGACCTCACCTGACATACTTACCAGATGGAAGAACCCTTCGTAGTCCTCTGTGCCGCGCGGAGTGTCACCGGATGGGAGCATGGAGTTGATCTCCATGGCTACCAGGCTTGCGTTGACCATCGTATCCTTGCTGGAGCCGGGATGTACATTGACGCCTTCGATCTCGAAAAGCGCTTTGCAGGCATTAAAATTCTCAAACTGAATCTCGCCTTCGGTGTCTCCGTCCAATGTGTATCCGAACTCTGCACCAAATTCTTCCACGTTAAAATGAGAGGCTCCGGTACCGATCTCCTCATCAGGAGTGAATGCGATGGACAATGGGCCGTGAGGGATATTTTCCGTATTCAGGCGCTCGATCATAGTCATGATCTCGGCGATCCCGGCCTTGTCATCGGCACCCAGAATGGTCGTGCCGTCGCTGGTGATCAGGGTGCGGCCTTTTAGATCAGGAAGGTGCTTAAAGGTATCAGTGCTGATGGTACGTCCGCTTGTCCCCAGAACAAAGTCTTTCCCATCATAGTTCTCAGTTACCACAGGTACGATGTCGTGGCTGCAGAAATCGGACACGGTGTCCATGTGGGCGATAAACCCTAATTTAGTCTTGTCCTCGTATCCTTTCGTTGCAGGAATGTGCCCGTAAACATAGCATTGTTCGTCTACCCGTGCATCAGACACCCCAAGGTCTTTTAACTCCTGCACGAGTAAATGTGCCAGGTCAAACTGGCAGGATGAGGAGGGAACGGTCTCGCTGTTCTCGTCACTCGGTGTACGCACAACGACGTACTTCAAAAGTCTTTCATAAGCTCTCATAATGACATCTCCTTTTTATAAATTGCTGATTACTATTATAACACAATAGGAGAAGGGCGGGGAATCTTTTTCCGGCTGTTATTCGAAAGAAACCTTTATATAATCTCAAGAATTTCTTTATAGTTTTCCAATAAACAAGTTTTAGAATAGGATTATAATTGAAATTAATATCGTGCGTGATATATTTGCAAAGGAGGAGAACAATGGAGCGGATTTTGGTGGTAGATGATGAAAAGGAGATCGCCGATCTTCTGGGGGTATATTTTCAGAACGAGGGCTTTACCGTATCCACAGCAGCTACGGTCGAGGAGGCGTGGAAAAAGATTACGAGTGAACCGGTCAGCATTGCGCTTTTAGATGTCATGCTGCCGGATGGGGATGGATTTTCGCTGTGCAAAAAGATCCGGGAGCAGTTCTTATTTCCCGTTATCATGCTGACCGCAAAAGATGAGGAGATGGATAAGATCACGGGCCTGACCTTTGGGGCAGATGATTATGTAACAAAACCATTTCGTCCGATGGAAGTAGTTGCACGTGTAAAGGCTCAGCTTCGGAGAACGACGCGTTACGATCAGCCCCAGGGGCGGAGGGAAGATACTTATACAAAGAACGGAATGGTTTTGAATGTGAAAGCCCATGAGTGTTATGTCGATGGGAACCTTCTTAACCTGACCCCAACGGAATTTTCTATTTTACAGATCTTATATGAGCATCGCGGGGAAGTGGTCAGTGCCGAAGAACTGTTTCACGGGATCTGGAAGGATGAATATTTTGAGAAAAGCACAAACACCATCACGACACATATCCGGCATCTGCGCGAAAAAATGAATGATACAGAGCAGCCGCGCTATATCAAAACTGTATGGGGAGTGGGGTATAAAATTGAAAGATAGAAATTGGCGTCAAAAACCATATCAACAGATCATTCGGAAAATGTATATGCAGACTCTGCTTGTTGTGGGAGTCGTGATCTTAGGAGTGCTATTCATTCGGTCTGCCGGAAAGGGGTTTATAGGAAATGGGATCACATATTTGTTGTGCCGGCTGTTTGATGTTGGATGGGAGGAAGGTCTCATCCTTTACTGGCACTATGTGCGGCAGAACTATGTTTACCTTATGGGATTCGCAATCGTTGTTCTGTTTCTTATCTTTTTCCGTATTCTCCTCTCTGGATTTACACACTATTTTGACGAGATCATTGACGGGATCAATACACTTGCGGACGGAACAGAGAGAAAAATTGAAATGTCAAAAGAGCTCGGCTTTGTTGAAGCAAAGCTGCAGCAGGTAAAGGATGACCTGACACAGCGTACCCGGGAAAAGGAAGAGGCCGAAAAGCGAAAGGACGAGCTGATCGTTTATCTTGCCCATGATATAAAGACTCCTCTGACCTCTGTGATCGGGTATTTGGATCTATTAGTCGAGAACACGAAGATAACGGCAGAGCAGCAGAAAAGTTACTTAAGAATTGCCAGAGATAAAGCGCTGCGATTAGAAACACTGATCAATGACTTCTTTGAGATCACACACGCCCATATCCAGCAGATCGTATTGGATAAAGATGTAGTAAGTCTGGCATATTTGATGGAGCAGGTGGTGGATGAGGCTTATCCGCTTTTTCAGAAGGCGGGGAAAACGGTGGAAACGGATATTCCTCACACCATCCGGGTGAATGTGGATGCGCAGAAGATAGCCCGCGTATTTACCAATCTTCTGAAAAATGCGATTTACTATAGTGCAGGGGCAGCTCCGATCTGTATTTTGGCTGCGGCGGAAGATCAGACTGTCAGCATTGTATTTTCAAATGCCGGAGAGATCAGCAGGGAGGACATTGAGCACATCTTTGAAAAGTTTTATCGTCTGGACAATGCGCGCCAGACCAAGACCGGAGGAGCAGGGCTTGGCCTGGCGATCGCGAGGGAGATCGTACAGGCTCATGGAGGCACTATTACGGCTGACTGTAAAGACGGCCAGATCATATTGAGAGTCATACTCCCGGCAGACAATGTATCCGTAAAATCATGAAAAAATACAGAAAATCTCAAGAAACTGTTGAGGAACTCTCAGCATAAGGCACCTTTTCGTTTGATAGTATGAAGCTATCAGATAAGGAGGTGCTTTATGCCATATAATAATAAGAAAAGAAGAACTTCTGCACGGAGGATTCGGCGCAGGAGGGGGAGGATAGGGGCTCTGATTTGTTCTGGGCTGGCAGTTGTTCTGGTCATTGTGCTGGCCGTTGGTTTTTATGGCGGCAGTATCCGGGATGATCGATTCCAAAAAGATGTGGGCAAAGATGCGCAGCAGGCACAGTCTTCACAGCTTCACCCAGCCAAGTCTGCCGGGCAGAGTTCGATTCCGGTGACTGCTCCAAAGGGAATCTTAATCTGCTCAGATACCAATGAAATCTTATGGGAAAAAGAGAGCCGGATGTCTACTGCACCAGCCAGCTGCGCGAAACTTCTAAGTGCTCTCACAGTCCTGAAATTTTGTGACGAAGAAGAAACTTTAAAGGCTGGTAAGGAAGTGTTTAGGATCGCAGAGGATGCTTCCCGCGCTTATTTAAGTATTGGCGCACAGATGAGTGTGCGGCAGGCTCTGATCGCGATGCTTTTACCCTCCGGAAACGATGCAGCCTATGCGCTCGCTGTTTACACGGGGCGTAAGATCGCCTCGGATGAAGATCTGAGCATAGACGAAGCCCTGGAAATATTTGCGGATGAAATGAATGCTGAGGCGAGAGAGCTTGGAGCTCTTGATTCAAAATTCATCTCTCCGGACGGTTATGATACAGACGGGCAGTATACCACCGCGTACGACCTCGCGCTGATCGGACAGGCTGCCTTAGAAAACGAGCTGATAAGCGAAATTGCAGGAATGGCGTATTCCAGTGAAACATGGTTAACAGGAGAGACCGCAGAATATGAAAATACAAATGAGATGCTCTTATCCCAAAGCCCTTATTATATCCCTGACTGTACTGGCCTGAAAACCGGCACGAGTACGAGTGCGGGAGCCTGTCTGGTGATGTCGTTCACGGTTCATGATAAGCACTATATAGGTGTTATTATGGGCAGCACGGAAGACATGCGTTTTGAGGATGCTATGCAGCTTTACAAATTTTTAATAAATAATTAGCACTCGAGCCTTGACAGTGCTAATAGTCGGTGTTATTGTTATATTGTTAGTAGAACAAAACACATGAAACGACAAAGGAGGTCTTTCTATGAACATAAATAAGTTTACGCAGAATTCACTCCAGGCAGTCCAGAATTGTGAGAAGGTGGCCTATGATTACGGCAATCAGGAAATTGCGCAGGAGCACCTTTTATACTCATTAGTGACACAGGACGACAGTCTGATCTTGAAATTACTGGAGAAGATGAATATCCAGGGAACCTTATTTAAAAACCGTGTGGAGGAAGCTCTTTCCAAGCGTCCGAAGGTACAGGGCGGCCAGGTCTACGTTGGTCAGGATCTGAACAATGTGCTGATCCATGCAGAGGATGAGGCTAAGCAGATGGGAGATGAGTATGTCTCTGTGGAGCATCTGTTCCTGGCACTTTTGAAGTATGCAGGCCGTGATCTGAAAGGCTTATATAAGGAATTCGGCATCAGCCGCAACTCATTTTTACAGGCGTTGTCTACCGTCAGGGGAAACCAGAGGGTGACAAGCGATAACCCGGAGGCAACCTATGATACATTGAATAAGTACGGCCAGGATCTGGTAGAACGTGCCAGGGATCAGAAGCTTGACCCGGTCATCGGCCGGGATGAGGAGATCCGTAATGTGATCCGTATTCTGTCCCGTAAGACGAAGAATAATCCGGTTCTGATCGGTGAACCTGGGGTCGGTAAGACGGCGGTCGTAGAAGGTCTGGCACAGCGTATCGTCAGAGGCGATGTCCCTGAAGGGCTAAAGGATAAGACGATCTTCTCCCTGGATATGGGGGCATTGGTAGCGGGTGCGAAGTACAGAGGTGAATTCGAGGAGCGTCTGAAAGCGGTTCTGGAGGAAGTGAAGAACAGCGACGGAAAGATCATCCTGTTCATAGATGAGCTGCACACGATCGTAGGTGCAGGTAAGACAGACGGTGCGATGGATGCGGGCAACATGTTAAAGCCAATGCTTGCCAGAGGAGAGCTGCACTGTATCGGTGCAACGACTCTGGACGAGTACCGTCAGTATATCGAAAAAGATGCGGCACTGGAACGCCGTTTCCAGCCGGTCATGGTGGAGGAACCGACCGTGGAGGATGCAATCTCCATCCTTCGTGGGCTAAAAGAGCGGTATGAGGTCTTCCATGGAGTGAAGATCACAGACAGCGCGCTGGTAGCTGCCGCGACTTTATCAAACCGCTATATATCCGACCGTTTCCTGCCGGATAAGGCAATCGACCTTGTGGACGAGGCGTGCGCTCTGATTAAGACGGAGCTGGATTCCATGCCGACAGAGCTGGATGAACTGCGCCGCAGGATCATGCAGCTTGAAATAGAGGAAGAAGCGTTAAAGAAAGAAGAAGACCGGTTAAGCCGGGAACGCCTGGAACATCTGCAGGAAGAGCTGGCTGGTCTGAGAGAAGAATTTGCAGGCAGGAAGGCTCAGTGGGATAATGAGAAAGCGTCTGTAGAGCGTGTTCAAAAGATCCGCGAAGAGATCGAGCAGGTGAATAAAGAAATACAGAAAGCCCAGAGAGAATATGACTTAAATAAAGCTGCAGAGCTTCAGTATGGGCGTCTTCCACAGCTTCAAAAGCATCTGGAGGAAGAAGAGGAGAAGGTAAAAGAAAAGGAATTATCCCTGGTACACGAGGCAGTCACAGATGAGGAGATCGCTAAGATCATTTCCCGGTGGACCGGAATTCCGGTTGCCAGGCTCAATGAGAGCGAGAGAAGCAAGACTCTGCATCTTGGGGATGAGCTGCACAAGCGTGTGATCGGCCAGGACGAAGGCGTGGAGCTGGTAACAGAGGCGATCATCCGTTCTAAAGCAGGGATCAAAGATCCCTCCAAGCCGATCGGTTCTTTCCTGTTCCTCGGACCTACCGGTGTTGGTAAAACAGAGCTTGCAAAGGCGCTTGCTGAGAGCCTGTTTGACGATGAGAATAACATGGTCCGTATCGATATGAGTGAGTATATGGAGAAATATTCGGTATCCAGACTGATCGGAGCGCCTCCGGGATATGTGGGATATGATGAAGGCGGACAGCTTACGGAGGCGGTCAGAAGAAAACCTTACTCAGTTGTATTATTTGATGAGATCGAGAAGGCACACCCGGATGTATTTAACGTACTTCTCCAGGTGCTCGACGATGGACGTATCACGGATTCACAGGGACGTACCGTGGACTTTAAGAATACCATCCTGATCATGACCTCTAATATCGGGGCAAATTATCTTCTGGAAGGGATCAAGGAGGACGGAACGATCGACGAGGCAAGCCAGAGCATGGTCATGAACGAACTGCGTGCCCACTTCAGACCGGAGTTTTTGAACCGTCTGGATGAGATCATTATGTTTAAACCGTTGACGAAAGGCAATATTTATGCAATTATTGACTTATTAGTAACTGACGTCAACAAACGGCTTGCAGACAAGGAGCTTTCTATTGAACTGACCGAGACGGCTAAGAACTTTATCGTGGAGGGCGGATATGACCCGATGTACGGGGCGAGGCCTTTAAAGAGATATCTGCAGAAGAATGTGGAGACACTGGCTGCGAAGCTGATCCTGGCAGGCAACGTAGGAAGAGAAGACGTGATCTTAATCGATGTTGTTGACGGAAAATTAGAAGCAAGAGTGAAAGGACAGCTGATTTCATGACGCCGATCATTTTCCATATTGATGTCAACTCCGCATACCTAAGCTGGACTGCGGTAGAACAATTGAAAAATGGTGCTGTTAAGGATCTGCGCGAGATCCCATCCATCATCGGCGGTGACCAAAAGTCCCGTCATGGCGTGGTGCTCGCAAAGTCGATCCCTGCTAAAAAATACGGCATTCGCACGGGGGAACCTGTTGCGAATGCCTTTCGTAAGTGTCCGAATCTTGTAAGCGTCCCTCCGGACCATAAGATGTACCGTGAGAAAAGCGATCAGTTAATGAACTATTTAAAAAGCTTTACTACAGAGATCGAGCAGGTCAGCGTGGATGAATGCTATATGGATTTTACCGGGATCACTGATAAGTTTCCTTCTCCGGTGGATGCGGCGCTGATCATCAAGGACGGGATCAGGGAACGGTTTGGATTCACCGTGAATATCGGGATATCCTCCAATAAGCTTTTAGCAAAGATGGCCTCTGATTTTGAGAAGCCGGATAAGGTGCACACCCTGTTCCCGGAGGAGATACAGGTGAAGATGTGGCCCCTCCCCATTGGAGAGCTATATATGGCGGGACGTTCCAGTGTGGAGACATTAAAGAAGCTGGAGATACATACTATCGGGGATCTGGCACAGGCCGACCCGAACCTGATCTTTCTCCATATGAAGAGCCACGGAAAGATGCTGTGGGAGTTTGCGAATGGAAAAGGGGATTCCCATGTTCAGTCCGAGCAGGCAGAGGCGAAAGGGATCGGGAATTCCACCACACTGTCAGAGGATGCCCGGACGGCAGAAGAGGCAATGGAGGTGTTCAAAGAGCTTGCTGCGAGTGTGGGAAGGAGGCTGAGGAAGGCCGGACAGAAGGCGAATATGGTCAGCATGGAGATCAAGTATCACGATTTCCATACTGTCTCCCACCAGAAACAGCTGGACAAGCCCTCCAGTGAGGATCACATGCTCTATGAGACGGCCTGTCAGCTGTTTGAAGAGACCTGGGACGGGGAGCCTGTCCGTCTGCTGGGTATCCGCACGGCAAAGCTGGTGGATGCATCAGAACCGGTGCAGCTTTCTATTTTCGATATTGAGCTGCCGAAACCGCCGGATGAAAAGCATAAGAAGCTGAACCAGGCCATGGAGGAGATCCGTACCAGGTTTGGAAAAGATGCCGTTATGAAGGCCAGCCTGATGAAAAAAAGTGCAGGAAGGCCAAAAGAACAAGAAGATAAGTAAGGAAAAACTAAGATGAAGGCCAAGAATTATAATATGGAATTAATTAGAACCATCTCCTTTGTGATGGTCATTATCATACATGTAACAAATTATTACTGCAGGGCGTATGTGGATATCAGCAGGGGCGAATATCTGTTTTCTTTGATCCTGGATACAGTTTCCAGAGTCAGTGTTCCCTGCTTTTTTATGCTCAGCGGGGCATTGCTTTTGGGAAGGACGGAGCGTCTGCGGAAAAATGGAGAACGTCTGCTGCGCTTTTTGATCGTTCTGATATTTTGGAGTATCGTCTATTATTTTTTTAATGTTTACTATATGGACACTCCTTATGACTTAAGATCGCTCTTTTTTGAGCCTACAGAGCCACACCTCTGGTATCTCTATGCCACCATTCCGATTTATATGGTGCTGCCGTTTTTCCAGATCATGTGCAGGGGAATGAGTGCCAATATGGATAAAGCCTTCCTGCTGATGGGAAGTGTGGCAGCCTTATTTCTCTACTTTTCTTCTCTTCTCCATGAGGAGGCTTACTACGATGTGCCGATCATTGGCGATAAAATTTATACCTTCTACTTTTTCATTGGGTATTTTGTGTGTAAATACAGGGAAAAGATCACACGCAGCATCTGGCAGATCGCCGGGATCTTTCTCGCCAGTACATCGTTGAATATTATCCTGACTGCATGGGTAACGTACGAAAAAGGCAATCATTACGAACGGTTTCTGGAATATGGCTGCCCGCTTGTCGTCATCAGCGGCGTTTCCTTCTTTGTCCTGATCATGCAGATCGGAGGCGGGCATGTGAAGCTGAAAGAAAACACAAGGAAGTGGATCGACAGATGGTGCTCCTGTTCCTTTGGAATCTATCTGATTCACATTCTCTTTCTGGATCAGTATAAGAAATTCGTGGATCCGGAGGATGTCTCAGCGTGGATCGCGGTTCCCGTCCTGACGATCGCGATTCTGGCAGTGTCCTTTGTGTGCATATACTTTATCAGGAAACTTCCGTTTGGGAAATATATATCATAAACGTAAAAGATCATTCTCATAAATAATATTGTAAGTGCAGATAGAACGAAAGAACTTCTATCTGCACTTTTTGTGTTCAAAATTGAGTTTATTATTAAAATATCAGAAAAATATGGGGAAACGTTCATAAAAACAATCAAAAACGAAAAAAGAACATATAAAATAGAAAACAAACATAAAAACCCATTGTTTAAATGAAAACAAAGTGATATGATTCGAATAGATGAATAATAAAAATCATATAAGGAGTGTCCGGATGAGTAAAGTTGATGAAATCACAAAAGAAAAATGGATCATGTCTACTTTCCCTGAATGGGGAACCTGGCTGAATGAGGAAATTGAAAATGAGGAGGTTAAGCCGGGAACAGTTGCAATGTGGTGGCTGGGATGTACCGGGATATGGTTCAAGACACCGGGCGGCTGTAATCTTACCGTAGATCTTTGGTGTGGGAACGGAAAGCGCACTCATGGGGATGGGAACATGAAGGCGGGACACCAGATGGCTAATATGTGCGGAGCGAGGAACATGCAGCCCAATTTAAGAGCAGTCCCTTTTGTACTGGATCCTTTTGCAGTGAAAAGTGTGGATGCTGTGCTCGCCACACATTATCACCAGGACCATATGAGCGCAGAATTTGCAGCCCATGTCATAAAAAGCGGCATGATGACTGTGGATCAGGAGGGAAAAGTCATTCCGGTTCCCTTCATCGGACCTAAAAAGTCTGTGGAGTTATGGCAGAAGTGGGGAGTACCGGCAGAAAGATGTATTACAGTGAAGCCGGGTGATGTGATAAAGATTAAAGACATTGAAATCACAGCTCTGGATTCTTTCGACCGTACTTGTATCGTGACGACAGATTCTCAAGGGGAGGACAGAGAAGAACTGACTGGGGTATGTCCGACAGATATGGATGATAAAGCGGTAAACTATCTGATCGGGACTCCCGGAGGAAATATTTACCACAGCGGAGATTCGCACTATTCGATCTATTATGCAAAGCATGGAAAGGACTATGATATCGATGTGGCTTTCGGATCTTATGGGGAGAACCCGGTGGGGATGCAGGATAAGATGACTTCTGTTGATATACTTCGAATGGCGGAAGCGCTGCGCTGTAAAGTAGTGATTCCTATCCATTATGATGTATGGACAAACTTTATGGCTGACATTAATGAGATCAGGGTGCTGTATCAAATGAAAAAGGATAGGCTGGATTATCAGTTTCATCCGTTTTTCTGGGAAGTAGGAGGAAAATACATATACCCTGCAGACCGTGATAAACGTGCATACCATCATAGAAGAGGGTTTGAGGATTGTTTCGAGGCACCTCAGAACATACCGTTCCGCTCTCTTTTATAAACCGATGAAAAGTACTACATATGATAAGTAAATTGCAGGAAGCAGGTCAGACAAATTAAGAATTACTTTCGGAGGACATAGTACGAAGCATAGACACCCGGGAGTCTATGAACTAAATACTGTGATTCTGACGGTGATTAAGATAAATAGAGATAAAGCCATGTAATTTCATAAGGTATGTGAAAGGAAAGGGAAAAGATGAATAAGAAAATGTGGAAGAAAAGTCTTGCAGTCGCACTTGGAGCATCTATGGTATTATCACTGGCAGCATGTGGAAGCAGTGGAAAGGAAGAAAAAAAGGAAACAAAGAAAGATGAGACGATTGAGATCCGTCTTACATCCAGATGGGGAGGCGAGGAGACATTATCCCAGTACTTTAATTCTAAGATTGATGAATTTAATGAGATGGATAATGGAATTAAAATTGTTGCTGATAACGTGACAGACGAACAGCAGTATTTTGATAAACTGAGCTCACAGTTTGGTGCAGGAACCCAGCCGAATGTATTTATCAACTATGGAGGAACCGGTATCAAGGATTATATTGAAGGCGGGGTTCTCTTGGATCTGGAACCTTATTTTAAAGAAGACCCGGAATGGAAAGATTCATTTATGCCTCTATTCGCAAATTGGCAGGACGGCGATGCCACCTATGGCGTTCCGGTTATGCTGTATCAGATCCTTCTGTACTACAACAAGGATATTTTAAGTGCGAACAATCTGGAAGCACCAGCTACGATTGAAGAGCTCGAGAAAGTGTGTGATACCTTAGTGGCAGCAGGTGTTACTCCGTTCCAGTTAGGGGAAGGAAGTAATTTCAGGGCAGGACATTTATTGAACAACCTGTGCTATAAAGCTTACGGCGGGGAGATCTGTGATAAGCTTGCATCGAGAGAAGTAAACTATGATTCAAAAGAAATGACGGATATGTATGCGATCATAAAGAAATGGAACGAAAAGGGCTATTTCGGAGAAAATCCAGTCAGTGTAGATAACAATGGTGAGAAAGCAGCATTTTTATCAGGAAAGAGTGCCTTTAGATATGACGGAGCATGGTTTGTCGGAGAACTTCCGGGTACCGATGTAGAAGGTTCTATTGATGTAACGGCATTTCCTTATTTTGCAGATAAAGAGGATTTAAAAACAAATGTACAGGGTGGTTCAGGACAGGGCTTCTCTATTACAGACAGCGGGGACGAAAAGGTAAATGACGCAGCGGTTGAGGTTGTAAAATATCTTACTTCTAAGGATTACTATGCGGGGCTTGAAAAAGCAAGCAACGGAGGAATCTATCCTGTAAAATTTGAGTCAGATCCGGAAACTAAGATCGATGACATGACTGTAAAGGTAAAAGAAATAGTAGGAGAGGCAACCGTATTTCGTGGAGACATGCAGGAGGTCGATCCGGAAACACATATGCTCAATACAGTAAGAACTGCTCTACAGGGACTCTTTGTGGATAGCTCACCAGAGGACTGCGGTAAGGAGATCGTTTCATTAGAAGAAGTAAAATAATCATACAGGGGATCTTTTAAGAGGTCCCCTTTTCGTTAGGGGGAGACAAAGATGGATAGAAAAAATGTACAGTGGATGATGGATGCCAGGTTTGGTTTATTTATCCATTGGGGACTCTATTGCATTAACGGCGTGACAGAATGGAAACGTTCTTATGAACGGCTGTCAGCAGAAGAATATGAAATGTATTTTGAAGAATTTGATCCTGTTGATTATAACCCTAAAGAATGGGCAAGGATGGCAAAAGAGGCAGGAATGCGTTATGCCATCTTGACGGTAAAACATCATGAGGGATTCTGCCTTTTTGATTCAAAGTATACGGAGTATAAATCAACAAATACACCGTGTAAAAGAGATCTGGCGCGAGAATTCGTCGAGGCGTTCAGGGCAGAGGGAATGAAGGTTGGATTTTACTATTCCTTGTTTGACTGGCATCACCCGGACTATCATCACTATGGTGATCTGTATCATCCGATGAGGGATAATGAAAAATATAAGGATTACAAATACGATTTTAACAGATATCTGGAATATATGCATAACCAGATAAGGGAACTGTGTACAAATTATGGGAAGATAGACATTCTCTGGTTTGACAACTCTTACGGAGATATGCGGGGAGAAAAATGGAAAGCATCCGAACTGGTTAGGATGATCCGGAAATTACAGCCAAAGATCGTGATGAACAACAGGTTGGAATGTAATGCATCGGCAAAAGGCAGTTTAAGTACATTAAATCCGACGGTATATGCCGGAGATTTTGTCTCTCCGGAACAGATCATTCCTCCAGAAGGGATTCTGGATGACATGGGACAGGATCTTCCCTGGGAAGCGTGCTGTACAATGAATAACAGCTGGTGCTATACACCGAATCCATATAACTATAAAGATGCAAAATGTCTGGTCAGAAAGCTGGTGGAATGTACAAGCAAAGGAGGAAATCTGCTTGTCAATATAGGTCCGAATGCCCGGGGAAAATTCCCGAAACCAGCCATCAAGGTGTTAAAAGATCTAAGTGAATGGTTTGAGGATTACGGGAAGTCCATATATGGCTGTGGAAAAGCCGGATTAGGGAAACCAGACTGGGGATATTATACAAGAAATGACAGATTTGTATATGTACATCTGCTGCAGCAGGAGATCGGACCGATCGCACTTAATATCCCAACTTCTGAGATCAAAAAGATCAGGAGAGTGTCGGATGGTTCAGAAGTCCTGATTGTAAAACCATGGGTGACGGAACTGTTTCCAGGCTATACTTTTATAAATTTCCAGGAACCGATCCAGGGTACATTTTTATTAGAAAATGAGATAGATACTGTTTTAGAAATTGAATTAAAGTAGGAAAGGCAGATGTATGATGAAAAAAAGTAAGAAATTAGTCTGGTCAATTGCTTTTATCCTGCCGGCATTGGCCCTGTTATGTGTCTTTTTGCTATATCCAGTATGCCAGGCTGTATATCTGTCCTTTTTCAAATGGACCGGAATAGCGAGCGCGAAACCAATATTCATCGGTGTGGATAATTATGTAAGGATTTTCCATTCACCAAATTTTTGGCTTTCACTGCGCAATTCATTGATTTTTATGGCAGGAGGATTTTTGGTACTCATGCCGCTCTCCTTTCTGCTTGCAAAAATTATTACGTCAAAGATCAGAGGTGTAAGGTTTTTCAAAGTTTCATATTATCTGCCGGTCATGCTTCCTGTTGCAGCGGTAGGTCTGATCTGGGTATATATGCTCCAGCCAGACTGGGGGCTGGTCAATTCGCTTTTGGAAAAAATAGGACTGTCTGCCTGGGCAGTCAACTGGCTGGGAGAAAAAACAGTGAACGTCATCTGCATCGTACTGGTAAATGAATGGATCTTTGCCGGATTCAATATGCTGATCTTCGCGGCAGGTCTGGTGTCAATTCCTTCCGATGTATATGAGTCAGCTAAGATAGACGGTGCCAATAAAACAAAGACATTATTTTATATTACACTGCCCCTGATGAAGGAATCATTTAAGGTGTTCTCCGTACTGTGTGTCTGTGGATGTCTAAAGACATTCGACCTTGTGTTCACAATGACGGGCGGAGGCCCGAACCATTCGTCGGAGGTGCCTGCAACTCTTCTGTATATGGAAGCCTTTGGTTCTAAGAATTTCGGCAGAGGAAATGCGGTGGGCGTGGTGATCCTGGTGTTAGGACTGGCTTTGAGCCTGGGATTGAATAAAATCCTGAAATCGGATGATTAGGGGGCGATTAATATGAAAAGAATGTCTAATAAAGTATTCCAAGTTTTTGCATGGCTGTGGGCGCTGATTACGCTTTATCCTTTGATCGTCACGGTGTTTTGCTCTTTTAAAGAAAATAATGATATTTACGGAAGTATGTTCGCTCTGCCCAAAACATGGCATTTCAGCAACTATCAGGATGCCTTGTTTTCAGCGAATATGCTCCGGGCCATCATCAACTCCTTATTTTTGGCAATATGTACTACGATATTGGTAGTGGTCGTGGCTCTGCTCGCGTCTTACACTTTTGCAAGAATGAAATATCGGTTTCTGACTCCCTGTTTTATGTTGTTTATGCTGGGGGTTATGATCCCGATCCATACTACGATCATTCCGATCTCAAAAATTGCAGCAGATCTCGGAGGATATGACAGATACTGGCTGCTGATCCTGACATATACAACGTTCCAGCTTCCGCAGGCCATTTTCCTGATCACCGGATACATCAAGGGAATCAGCAGGGAACTGGATGAAGCGGCGGTGATCGATGGATGCAGTATGATACAGATTCTGTTTAAGATCATACTGCCTATATCAAAACCGATCATAGCAACAGTTTCGATCATTTCATTTGTATATGCATACAGTGAACTTGTATTTTCGGTTATTTTGTTATCATCGCCGGAAAAATATCCAGTCTCCAGGAGCCTGATGTATTTCAAGGGGGATTTTTCTGTGAGGATGGGACCGATCTTTGCTTCTATTGTATTGGCAGTACTGCCGTTAACGGTTATTTACCTGCTCTTCCATGAAAAGGTTCAGGAAGGAATGTTAGCAGGTTCTGTGAAAGGATAGATTATGATTTTAGTAATAGATATAGGTACCTCCAGTGTCCGGGGGCTTATCCTGGACCATGCGGGTACTATCCGAAAAAGTATCCAGTATGAGTACTGTGTTCAGGTTCTGGATGGAGAAACAGCGCTGCAGGACCCGGAAGTAATCTTAAACTATGTTTTTAAAATCTTAACGCTGTCAGGAGAATGGTTCAGAGAGACAAAAAACAGGTTAGAGGCGATTTCAGTCACCGGACAGCGCTCCTCCGTCATACCTGTTATGGAGGATGGAAAGGTTCTGGCACCGGCGATCTCCTGGCAGGACAGAAGAAGCGGCGGCATATGCAGCAGCTTTCAGTCCCAGTGGAAGGAGATTTACCAGATCACGGGTATGAAGCTGTCGCCGGTTTTCTCTGCACCCAAGATGATGTATTTAAAGCAAAATAATAGAGATGTGTATGAAAGAGCCTATAAATTGGTCGGATTTCAGGAATATATCCTCTTCCATCTGACGCATGAATTTGCTACAGACACCTCGATCGCCAGCAGGACAAGTCTGTTTGACATCCGCAGAATAGAATGGTCTGACGATCTGATAAGATTATTTGGACTTTCGAAAGATAAATTATGCCCGCTTGTAGATGTGGGGGAGATAATGGGGGAAGCGGCAGATGAGGTGTTAGGTCTTCTCGGGATGCAGGGGCATATTCCTGTAATTTCAGCAGGAGGCGATCAGCAGTGTGCAGCATTGGGGATGGGATGCATCGGGCAGGGGAGCATAGAAGTAAATTCTGGCACAGGTGCATATGCGATCGGTATATCGGACCGGCCGGTCTTCCATCCGGATATGAGCCTGAATTGCAATGTCTCGGCTATAAAGGGAAAGTGGATCGTAGAAGGGGCTGTACTGAGTGCAGGAAGGTCTGTGGAGTGGTTCGTGAAAGAATTTTTCGCGAACGGGAAAGAGAAGGACTATGAGACATTTATGAAGGCTTGTGAACAAGTGCCGCCAGGTGCAAATGGGGTCATTGTTTCGCCGTCACTGGCAGGAAAAGGCACCCCGGATTGGAATCCGAAGATTCGCGGCGGTATTATACATTTAAGCTTTTCAAACAAAAAAGAGGAATTTGCAAGAGCCCTCTTAGAAGGAATCGCCGCAGAGCTATGGGACTGTGTTGATGCTGTGGAAAAGCTGACGGGTGTAGAATGCAGGCATATAAAGGCAGGAGGAGGTCTTTTAAAAAATCAGACATACGGTCAGATCCTTTCTGACATGTTTGGGAAAATAATAGATCAGCCAGAAGTACGTGAGGTTACAGGCATAGGAGCCTGGATCTCAGCAGAGACGGCTCTTGGAAATTATAGGTCGTACGAAGATGCTTTTGGAGAGTATGACAAGACAGTCAGGAAAAAAGTATGGCTTCCGAATGAGGAAGTAACAAAGATGTATAGAGGGATAGCTGAGATACGAAAAAGATACGAGACGATATACTAGAAGGATATGTGATCCGGGCGAGGTGGCGTATGAAAAGAAAACGTGCATATGTAGATGGCAGAAGGAATGAGATTCTGGAGATTATGAAGGAAAATCCTACAGTCAGGGTGGATGAACTGGCCGATAGACTGAATGTATCATTAATTACAGTGCGCAGAGATCTGCAGTATCTGGAAGAGCAGAAGCTGCTTCTGAGGTTTTATGGAGGAGCCTCGGTGATTACACCTGTATACTCTGAGGAGGATGAGATACAGATGTACCGGACTCTGATTGCAAAATATGCAGCTGCCTTAGTAGAGGACGGGGATTCTTTGTTCATTAATACCAGCCGCAATGCATTACAGATGCTGGATTATGTGGAGCGGAATAATGTGACTGTCATTACGAACAATGGAAAAGCGATCGGAAAGGACTATTATGAGGGAATCAGCATCCTGATCACAGGAGGGGAACTGCGCTATCCGAAAAATGCAATGGTGGGGGATTTTGCAGTCAGGAATCTCCAGACAGTATTCCCGAAAAAGGCTTTTATGGGATGCTCAGGAATCTCTCCTGTTTCTGGAGTGACAACAGAAATTTCAGGCGAGGTAAGAATCAATGAGTTGATGATACGCAATGCAACTAAGGATGTTTATGTTTTGGCGGATCATACAAAGATTGGGAAAAACAGCAGCTTTACGACCTCTTCTGTCCAGCGCATCGGTCATTTGATCACAGATGAGAAGGCACCGGAAGAGATTTTAAAGGAATTGGAGAATCTGGGGGTGAAAGTACACCAGGTGCATAAAGAGGATTTCTAGGAGAAAGAGTCCGCGTTTGATACTTGTGTTTTAAAATTACAGGAGGAGAAGCGTGAGGAGAAAGAAAAAAGTAATTTCAGATCTGGAAAAATGTTATTCCATAGCACCGCTTATATATCAGGGGAGAAGGCATATTCTGGTTGCCGCAGAAAAGCATGCCCCCTGCTGTCTGTTTGATGAAGAAGGAAATTTGGAGAACACCGTATGGACGGAGCCGGGAGGCGTTATGAGCATGGTTCAGGTACCCGGCAGTGACGGCATTTTTTTGGCAACACACAAGTTTTATTCACCTAATGATTCCAAAGAGGCAAAAATTGTGTTAGCTGTTCCTAAAGCAGATGGAAGCTGGAGGATCAAGACATTGGCAGACCTGCCGCATGTACACCGTTTTGAGATCATAGCATGCAACGGGACGAACTATCTGATTGCGTGTACCCTGAAATCGGGACATGAATATCAGGATGACTGGTCCAAGCCCGGGAAGGTCTATGCAGGAGTCCTGCCGGACGATTTGAGCAGCTTTCATGAAGGAAATCAGCTGCAGCTTACGGTGATTAAGGAAGGGCTGTTAAAAAACCACGGTTTTTGTAAAATACAAGGGGAGAAAGGGGAAGCATGTATCATATCCTGTGAAGACGGAGTCTATCGCTTTACACCACCATCCTTCCCGGAGAAAGACTGGGAGATTGAACAATTAACAAAGGATGCGGGAAGCGATGCGGTTCTGGTGGACTTAGATGAGGACGGGGAACAGGAATTGGTCACGATTTCCCCTTTCCACGGGAACACCGTTTTTATTTATAAAAAAACAGATGAAGGGTACAAAAGAGTATACAGCTATGACCAGGCAGAGTTTGCTCATGCAATATGGGGAGGTGAATTTCTGGGGAAGCCATCTGTTATTATCGGACATAGAAAAGGAAGCCGAAACCTATTATTGTTTACATTTGATAAGGAGAAAGGGCAGTTTGAAGTGACGATTTTGGATGAAGACTGCGGTCCTGCGAATGTATTTAAATATGATAAGGATGGGAAAGAGATTTTAATCTCTACAAACCGCGAGATCAACGAGGTTGCAATGTATATATTCGAGAAATAGTGTGTATCTTGGACAAAATGAACAGTCCGGTATGAAGTTCTCTGGAAAAAAAGCACGGGAGGAATCCTGTGCTTTTACTTTTCATACTTTGCATCAGGGAGGAGTTTGTGATATTCTATAAGAGTATATCCCCAGAGAGTCCGCTGGGCATGCCCTGTTGGGAGTAGCAGGCGGAAGGGATGCCGAAAAAGGAGTTTCCAATCAGGAGGAGTGTAGATGAAGTTAACAGAGTTATTAGAACGTTTGGAATATGAAGTAGTACAGGGCAGTGCAGATATAGAGATCACGACATTGATCAATGATTCCCGGAAAGTGCAGGCAGGCAGCGCCTTTGTTTGTATCAGCGGAGCGGTAGTCGACGGGCATGAGTTTGTTGCCGATGTGGCTTCAAAGGGCGCCGTAGCCGTGATCGTTGAGAAGGAGGTTGAGGCGCCGGAGAATGTATCGGTCATCAAAGTGGCGGATACCAGATACGCACTGGCGCTGATGTCAGCAGCTTATTTTGGTTACCCGGCAGATAAGATGAAGATCATTGGGATCACAGGGACAAAGGGAAAGACGACCACAACTTATATGATTAAATCCATTTTAGAGGAGGTTGGCCATAAAGTCGGCTTGATCGGTACCATTGAGGCAGTCATCGGGGATGAGACGATTCCTGCAGCGAATACAACGCCGGAATCCTATACGATCCACCAGTATTTTGCGAAGATGGTGGAGGCAGGATGTGACTGTGTTGTCATGGAGGTGTCCTCCCAGGGGCTGATGCTTCACCGGACAGCAGGGATCCCTTTTGAGATCGGGATTTTTACGAATCTGGGAAGAGATCATATCGGGCCGAATGAACATGCGGATTTTGAAGATTATAAGAGATGTAAAGGTCTTTTGTTTAAGCAGTGTAAGCTTGGGATCGCGAACGTTGACGACCAATATTTTAAAGATGTATTTTCTCAGGCTTCCTGCCAGACCGAGACCTATGGTTTTTCTGAGAAGGCGGATTTAAGGGCAGTAGATACACACCTGGTATCCAGGCCCGGATACCTTGGAGTTGCTTATCATGTGACCGGGCTGATGGATTTTGATGTGGAGATCGATGTGCCGGGCAAATTCAGCGTATATAACTCCCTGACAGCCATTGCTGTGTGCAGGCATTTCCAGGTTCCGGTGGAAAAAATCCAGAAGGCGCTGAAGGTGGCGAAGGTAAAAGGCCGTATCGAGATGATCAAGGTATCCGATGATTTTACATTGATGATCGACTATGCACATAATGCCATGAGTCTGGAAAGTCTTTTGACGACTTTAAAAGAATATGACCCGGCGCGGCTCGTCTGCCTGTTCGGATGCGGGGGCAACCGTTCAAAGGAGCGCAGGTATGAGATGGGAGAGGTGTCAGGGCGCCTTGCAGATCTGACGATCATTACCTCGGATAATCCAAGATTCGAGGAGCCCCAGGCGATCATTGATGATATTAAGACCGGGATCGGCAGGACAAAAGGAAAATACGTGGAGATCTGTGACAGAAAAGAAGCGATCAAGTATGCGATCGAGCACGGGCAGACAGGGGATGTCATTGTTCTGGCTGGCAAAGGACACGAGGATTACCAGGAGATCAAAGGGGTGAAGCATCCGATGGATGAACGCGTGCTGATCCGTGAGATCCTGGAAGAATTAAAGTAGGTGAAGACATTTACATGTATGCGGATATCATAGTAGATATTACACATGAAAAACTGGACAGAGTCTTTCAGTACAGGATCCCCTCCCGATTGGAAGGGGAACTTTCTGTTGGGATGGAGGTTCTGGTGCCATTTGGGCGTGGTAACCGTGAGACCAGGGGGTATATAGTCGGGCTTTCAGATACCTGTCATTATGAAGAATCAAAGGTGAAGGAGCTGATTTCCATTTCCCAAAGCGGCATGGCCATCGAAGGGAAGCTCGTTGCACTGGCGGCCTGGATGAAGGAGCAGTACGGCGGGACCATGATCCAGGCACTAAAGACAGTTCTTCCTATCAAGCAGAAGGAGAATGCCAAGGTGAAAAAACGTGTCCGCCTGCTTCTGAATGAAGAGGAGGGCAGAAAAAAGCTGGAGTACTTCCTGGAGAAGAACCAGCGGGCCAGAGCAAGGCTTCTGGCTGCGCTTTTAGATGAACCGGTCCTGGACTACGAATTAGTTTCCCATAAGCTGAACATCACACTGACGGTGATACGGGCGCTTGAGGAGCAGAAAATCGTAGTTCTGGAATCCGAACAGGTCTACCGCAATCCGGTCAAAGGTGTGAAAAAGGAAAATGGGATCACTTTTACAGAGGAACAAAAGTATGCTATTGACAGGTTCTGGGATGACTACGGGCAGGGAAGACGAGGAACCTACCTGATCCACGGAGTGACGGGAAGCGGTAAGACAGAGGTATATATCGAGATGATCCGCCGTGTGGCGGCCCGGGGGAGACAGGCGATCGTACTGATCCCGGAGATCGCGCTGACATACCAGACTGTGATCCGTTTTTACAGGAATTTCGGGGACCGGGTTTCTATCATGAATTCCAGACTGTCCGCCGGGGAACGCTACGATCAGATGATGCGGGCGAAGGAGGGGAAGATCGATGTGATGATCGGCCCCCGGTCGGCTCTGTTCACACCGTTTCCCGATCTGGGGCTGATCGTGATCGATGAGGAGCATGAGACGACCTATAAGAGCGAGCAGGTGCCCAGATACCATGCCCGTGAGACAGCGATCGCGCGGGCCAAGATGGAGGATGCAAGTGTCGTTCTTGGATCGGCAACGCCGTCCATGGAGGCCATGTTTCGGGCAAGGAACGGGGAATATCATCTGCTGGAGATGAGAAACCGTTCCCGGAAGCAGGAGATGGCAGCGGTGTATACGGTGGATCTGAGGGAAGAGATGAAAAGCGGAAACAGGTCGATTCTCAGCTTGAAGCTGCAGGAGCTGATGGCAGACAGGCTGGAAAAGAGAGAGCAGATCATGCTGTTTTTGAACCGGAGGGGCTATGCAGGTTTTATTTCCTGCCGGGAATGCGGCCATGTCATCAAATGTCCGCACTGCGATGTCTCCCTGTCTTCCCACCGGGGCGGGAAGATGGTGTGCCATTACTGCGGATATGAAGAGCCAAAGCCGGCGGTCTGTCCAGAATGCGGATCCCGGCATATCGGGGAATTCAGGGCCGGGACACAGCAGATCGAGGAGATCGTGAAGAAACAGTTCCCGCAGGCCCGGGTGCTGAGGATGGATATGGATACCACCCGGCAGAAGGACGGGCATGAGAAGATCCTGGCGGCATTTGCGAATGAAGAGGCAGATATTCTGGTGGGGACGCAGATGATCGTGAAGGGACATGATTTCCCCAATGTAACACTGGTAGGTGTTCTGGCGGCAGATATGTCGCTGTATTCGGATGATTACCGGGCCGGGGAGCGCACCTTCCAGCTTTTGACCCAGGCTGTGGGCCGTGCAGGGCGCGGACAGAAGAAGGGCGAGGCTGTGATACAGACATACAGCCCTGAGCATTACGGGATCGTTACAGCGGCGGCGCAGGATTATGATGCGTTTTATGAGGAGGAGATCCGCTACCGGGTGCTGATGGGCTATCCGCCTGCGGAGAACCTGCTGGCAGTGCTGGTAAGCTGTGAGGACGAGCTGCTCCTGGAAAAAGGCTGCCGGTATCTGAAAGAATATGCGCTTCGGATCAAGAGAGATGCCCCGCTTGAGATCATTGGTCCGGCAAGTCCGGGGATCGGAAGGATCAATGATGTTTATCGGAAAGTACTCTACCTGAAAGCGGAAAGATATGATACACTGATAAAGATGAAAAATTATCTGGAACAGTACATCGAGGTGAATCCGGGGTTTTTAAAGATGAGGATCCAATTTGATTTTAACCCGATGAATGTGTTTTAGAATGGAGACCATACTGAGGGCCAAATGTCATGCTTTTTCATGAGGATATGAAAATCATGAGCTTTTGGTCCAGGTATTTTCATATATTTTGAAAAAAGTAGAATAATAATGTGGAGGTTGTTATGGCGATCAGAGAGATCAGAGAAATCGGAGACGAGATTTTAACAAAGAAGTGTAAGGAAGTCACAAAGATGACTCTTCGTACAAGAGTACTGATTGAAGACATGTTTGATACAATGTATGAGAGGTTTGGTGTGGGACTTGCGGCACCGCAGGTCGGTGTGCTCAAGAAGATCGTGGTGATCGATGTGGGCGAAGGGCCGATCGTACTGATCAATCCAGAGATCATCGAGACGAGCGGTGAGCAGACCGGTGAGGAGGGCTGCCTGAGCGTGCCGGGAAAATGGGGGACTGTAACCAGGCCGGATCATGTGAAGGTGCGTGCGCTGAATGAGGAGATGGAAGAATTCGAGATGGAGGGTGAGGGGCTTCTGGCAAGAGCATTCTGCCATGAGATCGATCATCTGTCGGGAAATCTGTATGTGGACTTAGTGGAAGACGGACTTCATGATGTGAAGTATGAGGAGGAAGAAGAGTAAGATGAGAGTCATTTTTATGGGAACCCCTGATTTTGCAGTCGGAACACTGGAAGCACTGGTGGCAGCAGGACACGATGTCTGCCTGGCTGTGACCCAGCCGGATAAGCCAAAGGGCAGAGGAAAAGAGATGCAGTTCACCCCGGTCAAAGAGGCAGCATTGAGGCATGATATCCCTGTATACCAGCCGGTAAAGGTCAGACAGCCGGAGTGTGTGGCCAGGTTAAAGAGTTATCAGGCAGACGTGATCGTTGTCGTAGCCTTCGGCCAGATCCTGCCCAAGGAGATCCTGGACATGACACCGTATGGGTGCATCAATGTCCATGCGTCCCTGCTTCCGAAATACAGAGGGGCTGCACCGATCCAGTGGGCGATCATAAGCGGCGAAGAGGTGACAGGAGTCACAACGATGCAGATGGATGAGGGACTGGACACCGGAGATATGATCTTAAAGACAGAGGTTCCTATCACAAAAGAGGAAACAGGAGAAAGTCTGCATGACAAGCTTGCACAGGCAGGTGCAAAGCTGTGTGTGGAGACATTAGAGGCATTGGAGGACGGCACAGCCGTGTTCGAACATCAGGGGGAGACAACCACCCCTTATGCAAAGATGCTGAATAAGAAAATGGGAGATATTGACTGGAAGCAGTCTGCCATCGAGATCGAGAGACTGGTACGGGGGTTGAATTCCTGGCCAAGTGCTTATACCCACTGGGGAGATAAAGTGCTTAAGATCTGGAGGGCAGAAGCCGTTAAGGATGTGTCCAGAGCAGATGCAAAGGAGCCGGGGACAGTCCTGGAAACGGGGAAGGATTTCTTTCATGTGCAGACCGGAGACGGTGTGCTCAAAGTCAATGAACTGCAGATTCCTGGGAAGAAGAGAATGGAGACAAGTGCATTTCTGAGGGGATATACACTGGAAACAGGCACAGTATTCACAAGCGGCTCTTAACAAGGAGCCGGCACCAGGGAGTTAGACATAAGAGTGTAATGCCCCTTTATCTGCCCGTGGATGTGCCTTACAAAGACAGGAGGGAATCGTATGTTTTTTTATTATGATCCAACATATATACTTGTATTAATAGGGGCGGTCATCTGCCTTGCGGCATCCGGAAGGGTGAGAAGCGTCTTTAACCGCTATTCACAGGTCCGCAGCCATTCGGGCATGACCGGACGCGAGGCGGCGGAGAAGATCCTCAGCGCAAATGGGATCTATGATGTGCGGGTAGAACATGTGTCAGGAAACCTGACGGACCATTATGACCCGCGCAGTAAGGTATTAAGGCTTTCGGATGCGACCTATCAGTCTGCATCTGTAGCAGCCATCGGAGTGGCGGCACATGAGTGCGGCCATGCAGTACAGCATCATATGGGATATGCGCCGTTAAAGATCAGAGGGGCATTAGTCCCTGTTGCAAATCTGGGTTCGATGGCGGCATGGCCGCTGATCATCCTGGGGCTGGTCATCAATAGCCGTTCCTCACTGCTGCTGATCAATCTGGGGATCCTGCTGTTTTCGGCAGCGGTATTATTCCAGATCGTGACCCTTCCGGTAGAGTTCAACGCATCCAAGAGGGCTGTGAGGGTTCTTGAAAATACGGGGATGCTCTATCCGGAGGAAGTCGATGCAACGAAAAAGGTGTTAGGTGCGGCGGCGCTGACCTATGTGGCAAGTGCGGCATCTATGATCTTACAGCTCTTGAGGCTGTTTATACTGACAGGAAATAGAAGAAACGACTAATAAGGGAAATAGATGGAGGATATAACATGACAAAACCGTTAAGTGAGCGGGAGATCGTGCTCGGTATTTTGATGGATGTGACAGAGCATGACATTTACAGCCATATCGCACTTGGGAATGTGCTGGGCAAATATCAGTATCTGGATAAGAAGGAGCGTGCATTTATCACAAGGGTGACAGAGGGGACGCTTGAGCATATGATAGAAATCGATTATATCCTCGATCAGTTTTCCAAGGTAAAGGTAAAAAAGATGAAGCCGGTCATCCGCAATATCCTGCGGTGCTCAGTTTACCAATTGAAATATATGGACAGTGTGCCGGATTCTGCGGTCTGCAATGAGGCGGTCAAGCTGGCGGTAAAGAAAGGCTTTGGTACACTGAAAGGATTTGTAAACGGCGTGCTGCGCAATACGGCACGTAATCTGGACCAGGTGAAATATCCGAGTGAGCAAAAGGCCGCGTTGTCTGTTGCGTATTCTATGCCGGAATGGATCTTAAATCTGTGGCTTGAGGAGTATGACATCAATACGGTGGAGAGGATGCTGGCTGATTTCCAGAAGGAGAAGCCTGTAACGATCCGCTTAAACACAAGCCGGATTCTGCCTGAGGACCTGGAGGCCAGGCTTAGGCAGGAAGGCGTGAAGGCAGTCAGACATCCGTACCTGCCTTATGCATATATGATTACCGGATATGATCATCTGGGAGAGCTGGAAAGCTTTCGGGAAGGACTTTTCGCTGTCCAGGACATCAGCTCCATGCTGGTGGGAGAGATCGCGGATCCGCAGGAAGGAGACGATATCATTGACGTATGTGCGGCTCCGGGAGGCAAGTCCATCCATCTTGCAGACAAGTTAAACGGTACCGGACATGTCAGGGCCCGGGATCTGACAGAGTATAAGGTACAGCTGATCAGGGAGAATATAGACCGGATGCAGTTTAAGAATATTTCTGCGGAGGTGATGGATGCGGCTGTGCCGGATGAAGCTTCCTTTCAGAAAGCCGATATTGTGATCGCAGACCTGCCTTGTTCCGGTCTGGGAGTATTGGGAAGGAAGACGGATCTGAAATATAAGACGACCGCCAGTCAGGCGGAGGAGCTGGTCTTGCTCCAGAGGCAGATCCTGGATGTGGTCTGGCAGTATGTGAAGCCCGGCGGCACATTGATCTATAGCACCTGTACAATCAACAAGGCTGAGAATATAGAGAATGTACACTGGTTTCTGGAGAAGCATCCCAATTTTGCATTGCTGCCTGTCCAAGACAGCCTGTGTGATGAACTGAAAGACAGTGTGACTAAGCAGGGATGCCTGCAGCTCCTGCCGGGAATACATGAGAGTGACGGATTTTTTATTGCGAAGCTTCAGAGGGAAAGATAAAGATCCGGCCAAAGGGCTGGATCCGGGAAAGATAAGGGAAGGGCACTGATTAGAATGAAAAAAGATATTCGTGCATATACATATGAGCAATTACAGAATGAGCTGGAAGATCTTGGGGAGAAGAAATTCCGCGCAAAGCAGGTCTATGAATGGCTTCATGTGAAGCTGGCCGATGGTTTTGATGAGATGACGAATCTTTCAAAGGGGCTTCGGGAAAAGCTGGAGGAAGAGTATGTGATCCTTCCGGTGAAAATGCTGGAAAGACAAGAATCGGCCCTGGATGGAACAAATAAGTTTCTGTTTCAGCTGTATGACGGGAATGTTGTGGAGAGCGTGCTGATGCGGTACAAGCATGGCAATTCGGTCTGTATTTCTTCCCAGGTGGGCTGCCGGATGGGATGCCGCTTCTGTGCATCGACCATCGGAGGCCTGGTCAGAAATCTTTCTCCCTCTGAGATGCTGGGACAGATCTACCAGATCCAGAAGATCATCGGGGAACGGATCTCCAATGTGGTGATCATGGGAACCGGGGAGCCCCTGGACAATTATGACAGCTTCCTGAGGTTTATCAAGCTTTTGACGGATGAACACGGGCTTCATATCAGCCAGAGGAATGTGACGGTATCTACCTGCGGGATCGTCCCGAAAATGAAGGAGCTTGCTAAGGAACAGTTACAGATCACGCTTGCACTCTCGCTTCACGGGGCTACACAGGATAAGCGGAAGGAATTGATGCCTGTGGCAAATAAATATGAACTGCCGGAGGTGTTAGAAGCGTGTGATGCATATTTTCGTGAGACGGGAAGGCGGATCACATTTGAGTACAGCCTCGTCCATGGTGTGAATGACCGTGATGAGGATGCAAAAGAGCTGATATCCATCTTAAAACCGCGCAACTGCCATTTGAACCTGATTCCGGTAAATCCGATAAAAGAGCGTTCATTTGAGCAGCCGAGCAGGAAAAATGCGTTGAATTTCAAAAATAAACTTGAAAAAAGCGGAATAAATGTTACTATAAGAAGGGAAATGGGTGCAGATATCGATGGAGCCTGTGGACAGCTCAGACGACGTTATGTGCAGACAAACGAAACTACTGCTGATATTTCGTGACAGAGGCCCTTTCATGGGATAGACGGTGATGCAGCAGGGTAAGGTGTGAATAAAGGAGATATGCTATGAAGACATTTTCCATTACTGACGTAGGAATGGTTAGACAAGTGAATCAAGATTATGTCTATACGACAGATAATCCATTAGGACCTCTCCCAAACCTGTTTGTGGTTGCTGACGGTATGGGCGGACATCAGGCCGGCGATTATGCTTCAAAATATACAGTAGAAGTTTTACAAAGAGAATTAAAGCAAAGCGGCGAGGAGGACGTGGAGAAAGCGCTTGTTGCCGCGATCAAGACTGCGAACCGGGAGATCATAAAGAAGGCATCACAGGATCCGCACCTAAAAGGTATGGGGACCACAGTCGTGGCCGCCACGATCGTGAATCAGATGATGTACTTTGCGAATGTAGGGGACAGCAGGCTTTATCTGATCAATCAGGGCATTATACAGCTGACCAAAGACCATTCCCTCGTGGAGGAGATGGTACGCCTCGGCGGGATCAAGCCGGAGGAGGCGAAGCACCACCCGGACAAGAATATCATTACCAGGGCGATCGGTGCAAAGGACAGCGTTGAAGTAGATTTTTATGAGCACCGTCTGAAACGGGGAGACATCATTTTGATGTGTACAGACGGACTCAGTAATATGGTAGAGGATGAGGAGCTCTTCCATATCGTGCAGGGAGGCAGGGACATTGTGGAAGCCGCAGAGTCTCTGGTAGAAACAGCAAAAGAAAACGGCGGTACGGATAATATAGGGATTATCCTGGTGGAGCCGTTTGCGGATGAGGTGAGTATATGTTAAAAGAAGGAGTATTTTTAGGGAAACGTTATGAAATTTTAGGGCGCGTCGGTTCAGGGGGGATGGCGGATGTCTATAAGGGCAAGGACCATAAGCTGAACCGCTACGTGGCCATTAAGGTATTGAAGAGTGATTACCGCACGGATGAAGTCTTTATCCAGAAGTTCTTAAGTGAGGCACAGGCAGCAGCGGGCCTGATGCACCCCAACGTGGTCAATGTGTATGATGTGGGGCAGGACCGCGGGCTTTATTATATGGTCATGGAGCTGGTGGAAGGGATCACTTTAAAGGATTATATCGAGAAAAAGGGAAAACTCACCGCAAAAGAGACAATCAGCATTTCTATTCAGATGGTGACTGGTATTCAGGCTGCCCATAACCAGCATATCATTCACCGGGACATCAAACCTCAGAACATCATCATTTCCAAGGAAGGAAAAGTAAAAGTGACCGATTTTGGTATTGCGCGGGCAACGACGTCCACCAAGACCATTAGTTCGAGTGTCATGGGGTCTGTCCACTATACCTCACCGGAGCAGGCGAGAGGCAGTGTGGTGGATGAGAAGAGCGATATCTATTCCGCCGGGATCACCATGTATGAGATGGTGACAGGACATGTGCCGTTTGACGGGGATTCCACGGTGTCTGTTGCGATCAAGCATCTGCAGGAGGAGATCGTATCACCGGCAGTCGAAGTACCGGACATTCCGTACAGCCTGGAACAGATCATTATGAAGTGTACCCAGAAAAATCCGGATCGGAGATATCCGAACTGCCAGGAGCTGATTCTGGATCTAAAGAGATCACTGGTCAGCCCGGAGGGCGATTTTGTGCATTTGTCTCCTTATGCGACCAATATGGATGAGACGGTTATCATGCCGACAGAAGAGATGGAACGGTTTCAGGAACGCGGTTATGATGACGAGGATGATTATGACGACGGCTATGGTTATGATGATGAAGATGATTATGACGATGGTTATGAAGATGACGATTATGACGCAGAGGATGACTATGCGGATGATGATTACGACTATGATGATGACGATGGGGATTATGACGGAGACTATGATGATGACTACCCAAATGGGCGAAGAAAGAGTGGCGATGTAGATCCAAATACAAAGAAGATCATGAAGATATTGATGATCGTTGCTGCCGTCATCATTGCATTTATCGTTCTTTTTATGGTTGGAAAGGCTGCCGGTCTGTTTAAAAAAGGACCGGAGGTCACAACGACACAGACAGAAACCAAGGTCAAAGTACCGGATGTAATAGGGATGACTAAGGAAGAAGCTATAGAGGTCTTAAACAAGAAGAAGCTTGGCATAAAGGTAGTTGACCAGAAGACATCAGACACATATGAGAAAGGCCTGATCATCAGTCAGGACCCGGGAGAGGATACAAAAGTCAATAAGAATACTGAGATCAAGGTTGTGATCAGTAAAGGAAAAGAGGAGAAGGAAACTACCGTACCAAATGTTGTAGGGTTGTCTGAGAATGAAGCACAGCAGACGCTGGAAGATAAGACTCTGGTAGTGGACTTTAAATCAGAATATAGTGATACCGTTGCAGAAGGAACCGTTATTTCCACCGATCCAAGTGCCGGTGCTACTGTAAAAGAAGGCTCAAAGGTGACCATGGTGGTCAGCCAGGGCGCGGAGAAGGTGTCTGTTCCGTCGATCACAGGCTTAAGCCAGGGGGATGCCGATGCAGCTCTTGTCGGAGCCGGATTAAAGAGCGGAAATGTGACAGAGGAATACAGCGATGACCAGGAGGCCGGAACGGTGATCTCTCAGAAGACCGCGGAAGGCAAGAAGGTGAAAAAAGGAACCGCTGTTGATTATGTAGTTAGTAAAGGTCCCGAGATTGAGATGGTGAAGGTACCGCGGCTTAACGGATACTCAGAGGCAGAGGCAACACAGAGGCTGATAGATGCAGGACTGCAGGTCGGAAATATATCTTATGAATACAACAGTGTGATGGCGGGGTATGTGATTTCCCAGTCTGCTTCTGTGGGAAGTGAGATGGAGAAGGGGTCTTATGTAGACTTTGTTGTAAGTAAAGGGCCCGAACCTGTAACACCGCCGGCTCCTGAGGTACCGGATGGCGAAGGAAGTGATCCGGGAACTGATCCCGGGAATAGTACAGAAGGTCAATAATTTATGCAGGGAAAGATTATAAAAGGAATTGCCGGATTCTACTACGTTCATGTAGTAGAATCCGGTGTTTATGAGTGTAAGGCAAAAGGGGTGTTCCGCAAGGAAAAGATCAAGCCTCTTGTCGGTGATAATGTAGAGATCGAGGTGCTGGATGAGACGGAGAAGACAGGGAATATAATCGAAATATTCTCAAGGAAGAATGAGCTGATCCGTCCGGCAGTGGCAAATATCGATCAGGCGCTGGTCGTATTTGCGGTGACAGAACCGGAACCGCATTTCAATCTTCTGGACCGGTTTCTGGTCATGATGGAGACGAAGGAGATCCCGGTCATACTATGTTTTAATAAAAAAGATATTGCAACGAAACCGGAGCTTGCAAAGCTGGAGGAGATCTACAGAGCCTGCGGCTATAAAGTGGTCTTTACCAGTGCCTTAAAACAGGAAAATGTGGAGTGCATTAAAGGCCTGCTTGCGGGTAAGACGACAGCGATCGCAGGCCCGTCAGGTGTGGGAAAGTCCTCCCTGATCAATCTGCTCCAATCAGAGGTAGAGATGGAGACCGGGAGCATCAGTAAGAAGATCGCCAGGGGGAAGCATACGACCAGACATTCCGAACTGATCACAATAGATGAGGATTCCTACATCATGGATACTCCGGGATTCAGTTCTCTTTACGTCAATGATTTTGACAAAGGGGAATTGAAATACTATTTCCGTGAGTTTGCCCCTTACGAGGGGAAATGCAGGTTCAATGGGTGTGATCATGTCCATGAGCCTGGCTGCGCGGTTAAGGAAGCGCTGGAAGAAGGAAAGATCCACCCGGTAAGATATGAGGATTACCTGGAGATGTACCGGGAATTACAGGAAAAGAAGAGGTATTAGGTTATGAAAAGAATTTTAGCACCATCCATATTATCAGCAGATTTTAAAGTGTTAGGTGAGCAGATTTGTACGACATCCGAAAATGGGGCCGAGTATCTCCATTTTGATGTGATGGACGGGATGTTCGTGCCGAGTATTTCCTTTGGGATGCCTGTCCTGAAATCGATCCAGGGAGTCAGCCCGCAGGTGATGGATGTTCACCTGATGGTGACAGATCCGATCCGTTATGTAGAAGCATTTCATGAGGCAGGTGCAGATTTCCTGACCGTTCATCTGGAAGCGTGTGAAGACATTCAGGCTGTGCTGGATAAGATCCACGCATGCGGCATGAAGGCAGGTGTGTCGATCAAGCCGGCGACACCAGTGGAGGAGCTGCTTCCGATCCTGGATGAGGTGGAAATGTTCCTGATCATGAGCGTAGAACCTGGGTTCGGCGGACAGGCATTTATACCGGAATCTTTGGATAAGATCAGGACGCTGCGTGGACTGCTCAATGAGAAGGGCCTGGATGCCAATATTGAAGTGGACGGAGGCATTTATCACAGTAATGTCAGAGAAGTGCTGGATGCAGGCGCGAATGTGATCGTGGCAGGCTCTGCTGTGTTTAAGGGCAGTATCGATGATAATGTAAAGGGATTTATGGAGATTTTTAAAGAATATGAGTAGGCGGACAGTCATAGTCAGCGGCGGGCTTTTGGAAGAGGAGTTTGCCCTGGATATATTAAAGGATGAAGAAACAGAATTTATTATCGGTGTGGACAGAGGGCTTATCTTCCTGCATGAGCATGGGATCCTGCCGGATTATATCGTAGGCGATTTTGACAGTGCACCAGAGGATGTGATCACGTATTATAAAGAAGAGACGAAAGTCCCGATCAGGGAATTTAATCCGGTCAAGGATGCGTCTGATACGGAGATCGCACTTCGTCTATGTCTGGATCTGCGCAGGCAGAATATCCTGATCCTGGGAGGGACCGGGACAAGGATGGACCATGCATGGGCAAATGTACAGAGCTTAAAGATTGCCCTGGATGCGGGGGCGGATGCCAGGATCGTGGACAGGCATAACCAGATCCGTCTTCTGGACCAGGATTTCGTGCTGAAAAAGGAGGAGGCCTTTGGCCCTTATTTTTCCGTTTTTCCGCTGAACGGGACCGTGGAGAACTTTAGCTTAAAGGGGGCAAAGTATCCGTTAAATTATCATGCACTCACCCCGTTTGACAGTCTGTGTGTGAGCAACGAGATCGAAGGGGATGAAGTGGAGATCACGTTCCCCTATGGGATCGTGGTGCTGATGGAGACGCGGGACTAGGGCAGTAATAGCAAAGAATCTTGTAATTTTGTTAATAAATAATGTTGGAAATATAAGGAGAATCAGAGGTTATGAAATTAGGAATCGTTGGACTCCCCAATGTGGGAAAAAGTACACTGTTTAATTCACTGACAAAGGCAGGTGCAGAATCTGCGAACTACCCATTCTGTACGATCGACCCGAATGTGGGTGTTGTTACCGTGCCTGACAAGCGTCTGGATGTCTTAGGAGAGATGTATCACACCAAGAAGATCGTTCCGGCGGCAATTGAATTTGTGGATATTGCGGGTCTGGTAAAGGGCGCGTCCAAGGGAGAGGGCCTGGGCAACCAGTTTCTTGCAAATATCCGTGAAGTGGATGCGATCGTGCATGTTGTGAGATGTTTTGAGGACAGTAACATTGTCCATGTAGATGGAAATATCGATCCGCTGCGCGACATCGAGACAATTAATCTGGAACTTATTTTCTCTGACCTGGAGATCCTGGAGAGAAGGATCGCTAAGACTACGAAGGTGGCAAGGAACGATAAAACAGCGGCGAAGGAGCTTGCTCTTCTGGAGCGTATCAAAGCACATCTGGAAGAGAATAAGATGGCAAAGAGCTTTACCACGGATGATGAGGATGAACAGGGATGGCTTTTGAGCTACAACCTGCTGACCTATAAGCCGGTCATCTTTGCGGCGAATGTGACCGAGGATGACCTGGGGGATGACGGCGCATCGAATGCGGGTGTGCAGGCTGTGCGTGAGTATGCGGCACAGGAGGACTGTGAGGTATTCGTTGTATGTGCTCAGATCGAGCAGGAGATCGCAGAACTCGATGACGAAGAGAAAAAGATGTTTTTGGAAGATTTAGGTTTAGAAGAGTCAGGATTGGAAAAACTGATAAAGGCAAGCTATCACCTTCTCGGCCTGATCAGCTACCTGACAGCCGGAGAGCCGGAGGTGCGTGCATGGACCATCACAAGAGGAACCAAGGCACCGCAGGCAGCAGGCAAGATCCATACAGATTTCGAACGCGGGTTCATCCGCGCGGAGGTGGTCAGCTACGATGACCTGATGGCGTGCGGCACACATGCAGCGGCAAAAGAGAAAGGGCTTGTCAGACTGGAAGGGAAAGACTACGTGGTTCAGGACGGAGATATCATACTGTTCCGCTTTAACGTATAAAAGGGGTCTGACCCTTTTGAAATTCGATCCGATTGGAAGGAGCATGCAGTATGCATTATGATATTAATTTCCCGCATCTGGGCATTCATCTGGAGCATGTGGGAAAATCGGTCTCGGTCTTTGGATTTGAGATCGCTTACTATGGAATCATCATCGGGACAGCTATCCTGCTCGGGTTCTTGATTGCAGCGTCTGAGGCGAAGCGCACACGGCAGAACCCTGAGGACTATCTGGATATGGGGATCATCGGAGTGATCTGCGGGATCGCCGGGGCCAGGCTCTATTATGTGGCCTTTTCCTGGGATATGTATAAGGATAATCTTTTGGAAATCCTGAATCTGCGGGAGGGCGGTCTTGGAATATACGGCGGTGTCATAGCGGCAGTGATCACGGTCATTATATGTGCCAGAGTGAAGCACCTGAATGCACCGCAGATATTCGATACCATTGCGATGGCGCTTGTGAACGGGCAGATGCTGGGACGCTGGGGAAATTTCTTTAACAGAGAGGCATTCGGAGAGTATACGGATGGGCTGTTTGCGATGCAGCTGCCGCTCGATGCAGTCAGAAGCGGTGATGTGACGGAAATGATGCGTAAGCATATCCAGGTGATCGACGGGGTCAGCTATATCCAGGTGCACCCGACTTTCTTGTACGAGTCCCTTTGGTGCGCTGCGGTCTTTCTGATTCTGTTTGTTTACAGAAAACATAAAAAATATGAAGGAGAGCTGTTCCTTCTGTATCTGTTTGGATATGGGCTGGGCAGGGCCTGGATCGAAGGACTGAGAACGGATCAGCTTCTGATACCGGGAATCGGCCTGCCTGTATCACAGGTATTAGCAGGTGTGATCGTCGTAGTAACAGGCGTGATGCTGCTTTACCTCAGGAAGAACCATAAAAGAATGCCCTTTTTGACAGCCAGCGGCAGGGTCTATGAGCCGATGCCTGATAAGCCGGTGGGAAAGAAGCGTCCGAGAGGGAAGGACAGGCTTTTTAAGTAAGCAAAAAGCAGAGTGAATAATAAGGAGAGAAAACGTTCTGGTCCGGCAGCGTTTTCTCTTTTTATGTACGGGAAAATAAACAAAAAAGTGTCACCCCCTCTATAGACTTTTGGACTTTTTGGCGATATAATTAAAACACATGTGAAAAAATTAATTTTACAATGTAATTTTAAGGAGGAACAAAAAATGGCAAGAAAAATGAAGACCATGGATGGTAACCAGGCAGCAGCTCATGTTTCCTATGCGTATACAGAAGTTGCAGCAATTTACCCAATTACACCGTCATCCGTTATGCCAGAACATATCGATGAATGGGCTACCGAGGGCAGAGAGAACATTTTCGGACAAACTGTACAGGTAACAGAGATGCAGTCCGAAGCAGGTGCAGCCGGAGCTGTGCATGGATCCTTAGCAGCCGGAGCTTTGACCACTACATTTACAGCATCACAGGGATTATTGCTGATGATTCCTAACTTATATAAAGTAGCAGGTGAACAATTACCAGGTGTATTTAACGTATCCGCACGTGCGATCGCAAGTCACGCACTGTCAATTTTCGGTGATCACTCTGACGTTTATGCATGCCGCCAGACAGGTGCTGCTATGCTTTGCGAATCCAGTGTTCAGGAAGTTATGGACTTGACAGCAGTTGCTCACTGTGCAGCACTGGAAGGAAAGATTCCATTTATCAACTTCTTCGACGGATTCAGAACATCTCATGAGATCCAGAAGATCGAGACATGGGATTACGAAGACCTGAAAGACTTAGTGAACATGGACGCTATCGATGAGTTCCGTGCACACGCACTGAACCCGAACCACCCATGCCACAGAGGTTCTGCTCAGAACCCTGACATCTTCTTCCAGGCAAGAGAGGCATGTAACCCATATTACGATGCTCTTCCGGGAATCGTTCAGAATTACATGGACAAGGTGAACGCTAAGATCGGTACAGATTACAAGCTGTTTAACTACTATGGAGCAGAGGACGCAGAGAGCGTAATCGTTGCTATGGGATCTGCTTGTGATACGATCGAAGAGACCATCGATTACATGCTCGCAGCAGGAGAAAAAGTCGGAGTTGTTAAGGTTCGCCTTTACAGACCATTCTGTGCAGAAGCACTGATCAATGCAATTCCTGACACAGTAAAGAGAATCTCCGTACTTGACAGAACAAAAGAGCCGGGAGCTCTTGGAGAGCCATTATACCTGGACGTTGTTGCTGCACTGAAAGGTTCTAAGTTCGATGCAGTTCCTGTATTCACAGGACGTTACGGATTAGGTTCCAAGGATACAACACCGGCTCAGATCGTTGCTGTATTCCACAACACAGAGAAACAGAAATTCACGATCGGTATCAACGATGATGTGACTAATCTGTCTCTGGATGCAGGCGCTCCGCTTGTTACAACTCCGGAAGGAACGATCAACTGTAAGTTCTGGGGACTTGGAGCTGACGGTACTGTTGGAGCGAACAAGAACTCCATCAAGATCATTGGTGACAACACAGACATGTACGCTCAGGCTTACTTTGACTATGACTCCAAGAAGTCCGGCGGTGTGACAATGTCTCACTTACGTTTTGGTAAGAAGCCGATCAAATCCACATACCTGATCAGACAGGCTAACTTTGTAGCATGCCACAACCCATCTTATATTGACAAATATAACATGGTTCAGGAGCTGGTTGACGGAGGAACATTCCTTCTGAACTGCCCATGGGATGCAGAAAGCCTTGAGAAACACTTACCAGGACAGGTAAAAGCATATATCGCAGACCACAACATTAAGTTCTACACGATCGATGGTATCAAGATCGGTAAAGAGATCGGACTTGGCGGACGTATCAATACAGTTCTTCAGTCAGCATTCTTCAAACTGGCAGCTATCATTCCGGAAGAAGAAGCAATCGACCTGATGAAGAAAGCAGCTAAGGCTACTTACGGAAGAAAAGGTGACAAGATCGTACAGATGAACTACGATGCAATCGATGCCGGTGCTAAGCAGGTTGTAGAAGTAGCTGTACCAGAGAGCTGGAAGAGCGCTCCGGACGAAGGCCTTACAACACCGCACGTTGATGAGAGCGGAAGAAAAGATGTTGTAGATTTCGTTAAGAACATCCAGGCTAAGGTAAATGCTCAGGAAGGAAATTCACTTCCGGTATCTGCATTCAAAGAATATGTTGATGGTTCTACACCATCCGGTACATCTGCATACGAGAAACGTGGTATCGCAGTTGATATCCCGGTTTGGAAGCCAGAGAACTGTATCCAGTGTAACCGCTGTGCATATGTATGTCCGCACGCAGTTATCCGTCCGATTGCTCTGACAGAAGAGGATATGGCAAAGGCTCCGGAAGGACTTACTACACTTGATATGACAGGTATGCCGGGAATGAAGTTTGCAATCACTGTATCAGCTTATGACTGTACAGGATGTGGATCATGTGCGAATGTCTGCCCAGGTAAGAAGGGTGAGAAAGCACTTGTTATGGAGAACATGGAAGCAAACGCAGGCGCTCAGGATTACTTTGACTTTGGTACAGAGATTCCGGTGAAGCCAGAAGTTGTTGCTAAGTTCAAAGAGACAACCGTTAAGGGAAGCCAGTTCAAACAGCCGCTGCTTGAGTTCTCAGGAGCATGTGCAGGATGTGGTGAGACACCTTACGCTAAATTGATCACACAGTTATTCGGTGAGAGAATGTATATTGCAAACGCAACAGGATGCTCCTCTATCTGGGGTAACTCTTCACCGTCTACACCATACACAGTAACACCAGAAGGCAAAGGACCGGCATGGTGCAACTCTCTGTTCGAAGATAACGCAGAGTTCGGATATGGAATGCTGCTTGCTCAGAACACTATCAGAGAGAGACTGAAAGGCGAAGTTGAAGCGCTTGCTGAGACAGCTGAGAATGCAGACGTAAAAGCTGCTGCACAGGAATACCTGGATACTTTCTCATGCGGAGCTACCAACGGAACAGCTACAGACAAATTAGTGAAAGCTCTGGAAGCATGCGGATGTGACAGAGCAGAAAAAGTTGACTTACTGAAGAACAAAGACTTCCTCGCTAAGAAGTCACAGTGGATCTTCGGTGGTGACGGATGGGCTTACGATATCGGATTCGGCGGTGTTGACCACGTATTAGCAAGTGG